>CALFYR010000655.1 GCA_937954195.1 uncultured Dehalococcoidia bacterium | reverse complement strand
TGGCGGAGCGGCCCGTGTGTCTCCGTGCTTCGAACTCGCGTAAGCTTTCGCGCCATGCCGCTGACTTCACTGCTCGTCGCCAACCGTGGCGAAATCGCCGTCCGCATTCTTCGAACCGCCGCCGATATGGGCCTGCGCACTGTGGCTGTCTATTCCGAAGACGACGAAGCCGCGCTTCATACCCGCATGGCCGACCAGGCGGTGGCGCTTCGCGGCGAAGGCGCGCCGGCCTACCTGGATATCGCGCAGATCATCGAGGCAGCAAGGGCGAGCGGCTGCGACGCGATCCACCCCGGCTATGGGTTCCTGAGCGAGCAAGCGGGGTTCGCCGCCGCGTGTGAGGACGCGGGCATCACGTTCGTGGGGCCGACTTCCGGGTTGCTGGCCCTGCTCGGCGACAAGGTGGCCGCGCGGGAAGCAGCCCGCGCCGCCGGTGTGCCCGTGCTGCCCGGAACCGAGGGGCCGACCACCGTCGAAGAGGCTGAGGAATTCTTCGCGTCGCTCGATGGCGCCCCGATGATCCTGAAAGCCGTCGCCGGCGGCGGAGGGCGCGGCGTGCGCGTGGTGACGAACGTCGACGAGCTCCGTTCGAGCTACCCGCGGGCGGCATCGGAGGCGCAGGCGGCCTTCGGCAACGGTGCGCTCTACTGCGAGCGGCTCATCGCGCGTGCCCGGCACATCGAGGTGCAGGTGTTCGGCGATGGCAACGGCGGCGTGTGCCACCTGTGGGAACGCGACTGCAGCCTGCAGCGCCGCCACCAGAAAATCGTCGAGTTCGCGCCGGCCCCGGGTATGCCCGAAGGCCTGCGCGACCGAATCATCGCCTCCGCAGAGGGCATGGCGCGGCATATCCGCTACCGCAACGCGGGGACGTTCGAGTTCCTGGTCGATGCCTCCAGCCCACTGACCGGTGAGACGCCGTTCTTCTTCATCGAAGCGAACGCTCGCCTGCAGGTGGAGCACACGGTCACCGAGGAGATCCTCGGGCTGGACCTGGTGCGCATCCAGCTCGAACTCGCGGGTGGCAGGGCACTGGCGGAGGTTGACTTGAGCGCTCCTCCGCCGCCCCGCGGATTTGCGGTACAGGCGCGCGTGAACATGGAGCGGATGACCGGGACGGGCCTCGCCTACCCGACGGGTGGCACGCTGGCGGCGTTCGAACCGCCGAGTGGCCCATCGATCCGGGTCGATACGTTCGGCTACGCGGGTTACACGACGAGCCCGCGGTTCGATTCACTGCTCGCCAAGGTCATCGTGCACGGGGATACCGATGCCGTCGCCATGGCCCGGACTCGCCGCGCACTCGCCGAATTCCGCATCGAAGGCGTCGAAACGAACATCCCGTTCCTCGAAGCGCTGTTGGAACACCCGGACGTGCTCGCGGCCAGGACCTCGACGCGCTTCATCGATGAGCACGCCGCAGCCCTGGTCGAAACGGCGTCGGCAACGCGGCCCCGGCGGTATGTGCCCGTTTCGGCCGGGGCGGCCGGACCGGCCACCTCCACGGCCGGCCCAAAGATCGCCGGGGCGAAGGTCGACGCGGTCGACCCGCTGGCGGTCCTCTCGTATGGGAAGGCCTCGGAGCGCCCGGCGAAGAAGGCCGCCGCGCCCGCACCCTCGACCGAGGGCCTCGCTCTGCTTGAAGCGCCGCTGCAGGGGACGGTCGTCAGCATCTCCGCGGCGGTGGGCGACGTGGTCCGCGCGAATCAGACGCTGGTGATCATGGAATCCATGAAGATGGAGCACGAAATCAAGGCGGCCGCGGGCGGCACGGTGCGCCAGGTGGCGGTTTCGTCGGGCGACACCATCTACGCCGGCCAATTACTGATCGCCATCGAAGAGGCGGAAGCCGGGGCCGCTGAGGCCGCCGCCGAGGAGGAGGTCGACCTCGACGAGATCCGGCCGGACCTGGCGGAAGTGCTCGAACGCAAGCACAAGACGTTGGACGAAGGCAGGCCGCAGGCGGTGGAGCGGCGCCGCAAGACGGGCAACCTCACCGCCCGCGAGAATGTGGCCAACCTGTGCGACCCGGGCACGTTTGTGGAGTACGGCGGCCTGACGCTTGCTGCCCAACGCGCGCGCCGCACGGTAGAGGACCTGATCGTGCGCAGCCCGGCCGATGGCCTGATTACGGGGGTGGGGAGTGTCAACGGCCACATGTTCGGCGACCCGGAGAACCGCTGCGCCGTGATGGCCTACGACTACACGGTGCTCGCCGGCACGCAGGGCGCACAGAACCACCGCAAGACCGACCGCATTATCGATATCGCCGAAGAGGGGCGGATGCCGTTCATCCTCTTCGCCGAAGGGGGTGGCGGCCGGCCCGGCGATACGGACGGCACCGGCGGGAGCAGCCAGCGCACGTTCTCGCGCTTCGCCCAGCTCAGCGGGCTGGTGCCGATGGTAGGAATCACGACGGGGCGCTGCTTCGCGGGCAACGCATCCCTGCTCGGCTGCTGCGACGTCATCATCGCGACCGAGGGTTCGAACATTGGCATGGGCGGCCCGGCGATGATCGAAGGCGGCGGGCTGGGTATCTACGCGCCGGAGGACATTGGCCCGATGGAGGTCCAGGTCCCGAACGGCGTGGTCGACATCCTCGTGAAGGACGAAGCGGAGGCGGTGGAGGTCGCGAAGAAGTACCTCTCGTACTTCCAGGGGCGTTCGCGCGATTGGGGCGAACACGATCAGCGGCTCATGCGGCGGATCGTCCCGGAGAACCGCCTGCGGGTGTACGACATCCGGCGCGTCATCGAGACGCTCTGCGACGTGGATTCGGTGCTCGAAATCCGCAAAGGATTCGGCAACGGCGCGGTCACGGTGCTGGGGCGGATCGAAGGGCGGCCGTTCGGCATTATCGCGAACAACCCCGCGCACCTCGGCGGCGCGATCGATTCGGACGCGGCCGATAAGGCGGCGCGATTCATGCAACTCTGCGACGCGTTCGACCTGCCCATCCTGTACCTCTGCGATACGCCCGGCATCATGGTTGGGCCGGAAATCGAGGAGACGGCGCTGGTCCGCCATTCGAGCCGCATGTTCCTCATCGGCGCGAACCTGGACGTGCCGTTCTTCACGGTGGTCATCCGCAAGGCCTATGGGCTGGGGGCCATCGCCATGGCGGGTGGCAGCTACAAGGTGCCGTATTTCACCGTCAGCTGGCCGACGGGCGAATTCGGCGGCATGGGCCTCGAGGGTTCGGTGAAGCTCGGCTACCGCGATGAGCTCGCCGCCATCGAAGACCCGGAGGCGCGTAAGAAGCGCTTCGACGAGATGGTCGCGCGGGCGTACCAGGGCGGTAAGGCGCTCAACCAGGCGAGCTACTTCGCCATCGACGACACGATTGACCCTGCCGATACGCGCTGGTGGCTGGCGAACCTGCTCGCCTCGATTCGCCCGCCAGCTCCGCGCACCGGCAAGAAACGCCCGGGGATAGACGCGTGGTAGACAAACCGAAGGCTGTAGTCATCGTGCCACTCCCGCCGGAGGTGGAGGCGGCGCTCCGGGACACCTGCGATCTCACGCTCCTGCCCGGCAACACGCCGCGGGAGGAGATCATCGCGGCACTGGCCGATGCCGAGGGCTTCTGCGGCCCCGCTCCCTTCCCCATCGACAACGCGCTGCTCGATGCGGCGCCCCGCTTGCGCGTCATCGCCAATTTTGGCGTGGGCTTCAATAACGTCGACCTCGACGAACTGGACCGGCGGGGCATCGTTTGCTGTAACACCCCCGGGGTGCTGAGCGCGGCAGTGGCCGACCTGACTATGGGGCTCATCCTCGCCGCCTCACGGCACATCGTGTCTTCGGCCGACTACGTGACCTCTGGCGGCTGGGCGCGGCGCGAACCCGGGCCGCCGCTCGGGTTCGATATCGGCGGCAAGACGCTGGGGCTCATCGGGTTCGGACGCATCGGCAAGGAAACGGCGAAGCGGGCGCGAGCCTTCGGCATGAAGGTGAACTGGTGCGACATGGCCGATTCGCCCGGCGACGACTGGTCTGACTGCATCCGCTGCGACCTCGACCAGCTGCTGATTGAGTCCGACATCGTTTCGATGCACGTGAACCTGACCGAGGCGACGCACCACATCATCGGCGCGCGCGAACTCGCGCTCATGAAGCCGACCGCATGGATCGTGAACACGGCGCGCGGACCGGTGATCGACCAGGTGGCGCTCACCGAGGCGTTGCGTTCGAACCAGATCGCTGGCGCCGCACTGGATGTGCTCGAGGTGGAACCGCCGGACCCGGCCGACCCGATTACCACCCTGCCGAACGTCATCATCCTGCCGCACGTTGGTTCGGCCACGGTGGAGACGCGGGCGGCGATGCTGGACCTGGCGATCCGGAACCTTCGGGCGGTGCTGGCCGGGGCCATCCCGCCGGAGTGCGTGAACCCGCAATCGCTCGAGCGGGCGATGGCACGGCGGTAAGGCCAATGTTCCGTGGTCGCCAACCGAGAGACGGGT
>CALFYR010000654.1 GCA_937954195.1 uncultured Dehalococcoidia bacterium | reverse complement strand
GACGCAGACGCCTTAGCCGGCAATCATCGAGGATGACCCAACGCGAACCATGGCCGGAGGCCCCACGTGAATCGCGACAGCGCTGACACCGGCGTGCCCCAGTTCGACGACGCCGAGCGCGCCCGAGTCCAGCGCCGCACACTCACCGTCGTCGTCCTGAGTCAGATCCTCGGCGGGGCAGGCCTCGCCGCCGGCGTCACCGTCGGCGGTCTCCTCGCCGAAGACATGCTCGGCACCGAAAGCGTCGCCGGCGCGCCAACCGCACTCTTCGCGCTCGGCGCCGCGCTCACGGCATTCCTCGTCGGACGATTCACCCAGCGCTTTGGCCGCAGAACAGGCCTGGCACTCGGGTTCGGTGCGGGCGGAATCGGGGCTATCGGCGTGGTCACGGCGGCCGTGGCCGATAGCGTGCCCCTCCTCTTCGCTTCGCTCTTCATCTACGGAGCCGGGAGCGCAACGAACCTCCAGGCACGCTATGCCGGTGCCGACCTCGCGCTTCCCGCCGGCCGCGGACTCGCCATCAGCGTCGCGATGGTATCAACCACCGCAGGGGCCGTTGCCGGTCCAAACCTCGTCGATCCGCTCGGAACGTTCGCCGAACGTCTCGACATCCCGGCCCTCGCCGGTCCGTTCATGCTTGCCGCAGCGGCCTACCTCTCTGCCGGTACCGTCCTGTTTCTCCTGCTTCGCCCCGACCCGTTCCTGCTGGCGCGCAAGCTCAATGCCGCAACAGCGATTCCCGCCGACACCACCACGCCACTCGCCATCCCCAGGCCCGGCACAAACGCCTACGTGGGCGCCACAATCATGGTCCTCACCCAGGTCGCCATGGTTGCGATCATGACCATGACCCCGGTCCACATGCGCGCCCACCACCACGGGCTCGGGGAAGTCGGACTCGTCATCAGCGTCCACATTGGCGCCATGTACCTGCCGTCACTGGTAACAGGCGTCCTCGTCGACCGCGTCGGACGTAAACAAATGGCGACAGCCTCCGGGACCACCCTGCTGTTCGCCGGCCTAACCGCCGCCGCGGCCCCGGGAGATTCGCTCGGCCCACTCATCGTCGCGCTCGCTCTGCTCGGCGTCGGATGGAACCTCGGCCTCATCTCCGGCACCGCCCTCGTCGTCGATGCCACCGTCCCGGCAAACCGTCCACGCACCCAGGGAACCATCGACGTACTGGTCGCCCTGGCGGGCGCGAGCGGCGGCGCGGCTTCCGGCATCGTGATGTCGGCGACGAGCTACAGCACCCTTGCCCTGGGGGGCGGCGTGCTCGCCCTCCTCCTGATACCGGTCCTCATCTGGGCACAGCGTGAACAACCCACACCCGCCCTCGCATCCTAGCGAACCTGCAGCGGCCCTTAACTGCGAGGCACCCGGCCATGTTCAAGGAGCTGAAACTCGCGGCTCGCATCCATCAGCGACTGGAGGCGCGCCAGCAGTCCGGGTGGCAACGGGTCGCTGGGGGGCAGCAACTGTTCCGGGTAACTGGCAACCAGGCCCAGCCCAAACAAAGATTGGATCGTCGATTCAACCCATCCACGTTCGGCATCCCAGCAGGCTCGCACGGCATCCGCCGTCTGACGCAGGTCGTCGCGGATGGTCGCGGCCGGCCCCTCGGACCCTGCCAGGGATAGGACCAAATCCTCAATAGCCGAGAGAAACTCCCATTTTTCCACAGCGCACCCTCG
>CALFYR010000653.1 GCA_937954195.1 uncultured Dehalococcoidia bacterium | reverse complement strand
GGAGGCCCGGCAGGAATGCCGGCCAACTCCCTCGCCACTCGGAACTCGGAACCCGGCACCCGGAACTTCCCGCCCACCGTTCGCCTCACCATCCCCCATCCGGTAGAATCCGCCCACATAAACCGTTCCCACAGGTACCCCTATACCGGAGTTTGAATGAACACAATCGAGTTCTTGCAGATCTCGTCGGCCGTCGTCCCCGACCGCGAAGCACTCGTCGAAGTCGGTGGCACTGGCAAGCGCATCTCCTACGAGCAGATGTATCCGCTCGTGGTGAAGCTCGCGAACTCGCTCCAGGGCCTCGGCATCGAAAAGGGCGGCAACATCGCCGTCATGTCCGTCAACAGCGCGGATTTCGTCATCACCTACTACGCCTGCGCCATGCTCGGTGTCACCTTCGTCCCCCTCAACTACCGGGCCAAGGACGAAGAGCTCACCCACATGATCAACGTCTCCGAGTGCCAGGCCGTCTTCGTCTCGGACCGCTACCGGGACCTCGTCGAGCGCATCCGCCCGACCCTCACCACGGTCAAGCATTTCGTCTCCTACGGCGAAACCCCCGCCGGTTACATCTCCTACGACGATCTCCTCAAGAACGGCGCCGAAGACGAGATCTGGACGGACGTCGACGACAAAGACGCCACCATCATCATCTTCACCTCCGGCACCACCGCGCTGCCGAAGGGCGTCCAGCTCACCTACCTGGATATGACGGCCTACGTCACGAACCAGCAGCCGGCTGACCCCGAAATCCACGACAAGTTGCTTGTTTCGGCGCCGTTCTTCCACGTCGCCGGCGCCACGGCCATGATGCTCGCCATCTGGAGCGGCCGGACGCTCGTCATCCTGCCGCAGTTCACACCGGAACTCTGGCTCCAGGCCGCGCAGGATGAAGGCACCACCCACGCCTTCGTCGTCCCCACGATGCTCAAGCGCATCATGGAAGTCCCTGCGTTCGAAAGCTACAACCTTTCCACCATGCGCCAGATCACCTACGGCGCGGCTCCCATGCCGTACGAAGTCGTCCGCAAGGCGTGCGACGTCTTCCCGCCGAAGGGCATCGGCCTTATCAACGCCTACGGTCAGACCGAATCGACCGCGACCCTCACCTTCCTCGGGCCCGAAGACCACGACCTCAGCACCGACACTGAAGTGAAAGAGGCGCGCCTCCGCTCCGTCGGTCAGCCCATGCCCGATGTCGAACTCGGCATCATGGATGAGCGCAACAACCTCCTGCCCCCGGGCCAGGAAGGCGAAATCTGCGTCCGCTCCGACCGCGTCATGAAGGGCTACTTCAAGCAGGAAGACGCCACCAGCACCGCCATCATCGATGGCTGGCTCCACACCGGTGACGTTGGCCGCGTCGATGAAGGTGGCTACCTCTACATCACGGGCCGCAAGAAGGACCTCATCATCCGCGGCGGCGAAAACATCTCCCCCGGCGAAATCGAGAACGTCCTCGAAGACCACCCCGACATCGAAGAAGCCGCCGTCATCGGCGTTTCCGATGTGGAGTGGGGCGAAGTCGTGAAGGCCGTGGTCGTCCCCAAGGCCGGCGCGAAAATCACCGCGGACCAGATCAACGAGTACGCGAAGTCCCGCCTGGCCTCGTTCAAGGCCCCGCAATACATCGCCATCGTCAGCGAACTGCCGCGCAACGCCATGGGTAAGGTCCTCAAGACCGACCTCCGCAA
>CALFYR010000652.1 GCA_937954195.1 uncultured Dehalococcoidia bacterium | reverse complement strand
GGCATCATCATCGGCCAGTCCGGCGGCGGCACCATCAACGATGGCAAGCAGTTCGCGACCGGCGTCACCACCTTCTCCGTTGCGGCCAACAACCCGGCTGCCACCGGCATCCTCGAGTTCCCGCTCAGCCCGCTCGCGGGTGAAGGCCAGACCGACGAATGCCAGGCCTGGATCAAGGTCAGCAACAGCCTCCTCGGCATCGTGAACGTTCTCACCATCGCTCACGACGACGAAGGCAACATCGGCTTCGACCGCGTCATCGACCTGTCGAACACCATGAGCTACACCCTCAACTTCCGCTGGAGCCTCATCACGTGGGCCGGCGCCGACGGCATCTCCGTCAGCGACGCTCTCACTGGTACGGGCGACGGTGGCCAGAACCCGGGTGGTAACGACATCTCCGCCAGCGTGACTGCCATCTACGGCTGGGACGCTGCGGCTCAGCAGTGGCTCGGGTACTTCCCGTCCGGCGTGAATGTGCCTGGCGCGAACGACCTGACCTCCCTCAACACTGGCGACGCCTACTGGATCGCCATCACCGGTCCGTCGTCCGTCACCTGGACTATCGCGACCAACATCAACTAGTCCTTAACCTTCACCTACCGCTTCCACCCTGCCTTCGGGTAGGGTGGAGCGGAGAAGGTGAGGGGACCACAAGGGGTGGTTGAATTGGCCGTAAAGACAGGAATGGAGCAAACAATGACGAAAGTTCTGAAGTTGCTCGGTGGAGGATGGCTCGCCGCGGTCCTCGGCATCGCACTGTTCGCGATGAGTGGCGCCCTTAACAGCGCTACCGTCGAAGCACAGTCGCCGCCGAACCCCCCGGCGCGCTTCGTCGGCTCGGTACTGGTCGATGGCCAGGCCCCGGCCGCCGGCACCCTTATCGAAGCACGGGTCGGCAGCGCTACCTGTGGCGTGGCCACGGTGTTCATGTCCGGTAGCGAAGCCCGATACTCGCTGGACGTGCAGGCTCTCGAGCCCAGCGCGCCCAACTGCGGTGTCGATGGCTCGGTCGTGATGTTCTACATCGGTGGCAAGCAGGCGGCTCAGACGGGTTCGTGGAAAAACTACGAACTCAATACCCTGAACCTCACCTACACCACGCCGACCGCAACTGCGACCACTACGCCCGGCGCGCCCGATACCGGTAGCGCGCTCGCCGATGGCGGCAGCTCGGCCAACTGGCTCTTCGCTGCTCTCGGCCTCGGCGCCATCGCCTTCGGCGTTGGTGGCGTGACCGTTGCCCGCCGCAGCCGCTAATCCCGGCTAACGCACCAAAGGCAATACGAAAGGCCCCGGGCAACCGGGGCCTTTCTGTTGCCAGATGAAAGTCGAAAGCCAAAAGTCGAAAGTGGGCTCCGCCGGCCCCGGGGTGTGGCGGAGGCGGGGCACTTTCGCCTTTCGCCTTTCCCCTTCGACTCTAGATCCTCGGCGTCCCCGTCGGCTTCGCCCCCGCCGCCTCCAGCGCCCGCCCGAGCCGTTCCGCCGTAAACGGCTTCTGAACCAGGCCTGCAATGCGGCGCTTCACGTCCGTGTCAATGTGCGAATCCGCCGCGTACCCGGTGCACACCACCACGGGCAGGTCCGGCCGAATGGCCGTCAGCGCCCGGAAGGTCTCGCTACCGGTCATCCCCGGCATCACGAGGTCCAGGAGCACCGCCGAGAACCGGTCCGGCCGCGCCCGGACAATCTCCACGGCCGTCGAACCGCCCGGTGCCTCCACAACGTTATAACCCAACTCGGCCAACGTGGCGGTCGTGGTGCGGCGGACCATCGCGTCGTCGTCGACAACCAGCACCAGGTTCCCGTCACCAGCGTTGTAGATGTCCGTGATGCCGCCCGCTTCGTTCGAAGCCAGCACCGGCAGGCTGATCGTGAACGTCGTGCCCTGGCCCTTCGCGCTCTCAACCGCGATGTCGCCATGGTGGCCCTGGATGATGCCGTACGTGATGGCCATCCCCAGGCCCGTCCCCGAACCGGCCGGTTTCGTCGTGTAGAACGGCTCGAAGATGCGCAGCCGCACCTCATCGTCCATGCCGGGGCCCGTATCGGCGATTCGCACCACCGCCACCGCCCCCTCCTGGCTCAGCGAAACATCAATACTCCCCGCCTCCGGCATCGCATCGCGCGCGTTCAACACAATGTTCGTGAGCGCCTGCTGCAGCTGCCCCCCGTCGCCTTCCACGAAGACCGAATTCTCCGGCATCGAAACCGTCACCCGGATGCCGGAGTGCATGGTCGGCTCCGCGAGCTGCATCGTGTCGCTCACCACCGTACGCAGGTCCACGCGGCCGAACCGCACCAGCCCGCCACGCGAGAACGACAGCAGGCGGCCCGTCAGGTCCGCCGCTCGCCGCGCCGCGTCTTCGATCAGCGCCAGGTTCTCCCGCTCCTCCGAATCCATGTTCCGCGAGCGCTTCAGCAGCCCGGCGAACCCGAGGATCGTCGTGAGCAGGTTGTTGAAGTCGTGAGCAACCGCGCCGGCCATCGCCCCCAGCGAGTCCATCTTCTGGCTCTGGATGAGCTGGCCAATAAGCGCCTTCCGCTCCGAAACATCGCGAGCCAGCACCAGCACCGCCTGGCGGCCGCCATAGGCCACCAGAGAGGCAACCACGTCCACCATCAGGTGCGAACCGTCTCTGCACCGGTACGGGCTGTCTGAGAGCCGTAGCTCGCCGTCAGCGAACAACCGCGCCAGCTGCTGCTCAAGCTCCTCAGGCGCCTCACCAACGATATCGTCGAACCGCAGGCCCGGCAGTTCGCCGGGTTCGTAGCCAAGTGCGCGCGCCGTGTAGGTATTCGCGTCCAGCACCCGGTGCGTCTGCGAATCGAACAGGAAAATCATCTCTTCGGCTTGCGCGACCAGCGAGCGGTACTTCAGCTCGCTCTCCCCAAGCGATTCGAGCGCCGCCGCCTTTTCGAGCGCCAGCGCCAGGGGCCGCGTCAGCGTGCCCAGCAGTTCCGCGTCGTCCACGCTGAACCGGCCCGTACCCATCGCCCAGAGCACCACGGCCCCACGGACCGTGTCCTGCACCACCAGCGGTGCGCGTATCACTGAGTACAGCCCCGCTTCGATGAACGCCTGGTGGCGCCGGTGCAGGATCGGCTCAAGCCGCGCATCCTCGACAATGTGCGGCACCGGCTTTTCCAGCATCCGCGTCGAGTGCATCTCAGTCAGCGCGAACGTCACCGGCGTTTCGTTGTCGGCCACGTCCGAATCGGCTGCAAGCTCAATTCCAATGCCGGAGTCGTAGTCGAACGAGAGCACGCCGGCGTGCCCCGCCTCGAACAGCTGGCGGCATTCCTTCAGGAATCCAAGCGCCAGGTGTTCGGCCGTGCCTCCGGCGCTCAGGCGCGCCAGGATGCGGTTCGTCGTCTCGAGCCGGTTCGTCCGGCGCACGGCCTCGTTCCGCCCCTCGAAGTACCGCATCACCACGCCAAGCGGCTGCACGATCTGGGCCAACTGCCGCGCTTCGGGCTCGCTGAAGCGGCCGCGCTGCCGCGAGCCAACCGTCACCACGCCCAGCTGTTCAGCCGGCGTCCCGATGAGCACCCGCATACTCGAGCGCATCCCCCGTTCGCCGGCCTCGCGCGAGGAGTCGGTCACCTCGCCCGCGTCCTTCAGGTCTGAGATCACATGGAGCACAGCATCCGTCGGGCTGTTCGTACCGAAAACCGCGGACGCGGGCGACGTGTCACCCTGCTTCCAATCGACAACGCTCGAATCCACCCCGGCGATGGTCACCTTGTCCTCGCGGACAACACCGATCGCGCAATGGTCCGCGCCGTACATCATGCGCAGCGCGCTCGCGATTGGCCCGGCCACCTCCTCCAGCGATTCACGTGGTCCCAGCGCCGCCAGGATGTCGAGCACCGCCTGCGTGCGCTGCGACTGCTGCCGAAGCGTCGTCACCACCCGCGCGCGCTCAAGCACCATCGCCAGCGCGCCCGCAACCGAAACAAGCATCTCTTCCGTATCTGTGCCGAGCTGGGCCGCATCCCTCGCGCCGACCACCACCGCCCCGACCGCCACGCCATCGGCTTGCAGCCGGATCGCCATCGCTGTCCCGAGCCCCAGGGTTGTCGCTGCCGTGCGAAGCCAGGGCGAGCATTCATCGGCATGCGTGGCGTCGAAACGCTCCACGTGGGTGCCGGCCGGTAACTCGCGCAACGCGCGGATGGCCCGCTTCAACGTGCTCTGAGTCTCGTCCGAGCCAAAGCCCCCGGTATCCGCCAGCGCCAGCAGCGACTCGCCCTCCTGGACGAACGAATCCAATGCCACAAGGTCCGCCGAAACAATGTCCCGCAACTGCCGCGCGAAGCTCGCGCCGATCTCGTACGGCTGCGCGCCGGGGTTGAACGTCCCCAGCATCTGCAGCAGCCCTCGAACCCGCGAAGCCCGGTCGCTCGC
The DNA here is from genome assembly GCA_937954195.1 of uncultured Dehalococcoidia bacterium. Lineage (GTDB taxonomy): Bacteria > Chloroflexota > Dehalococcoidia > Tepidiformales > Tepidiformaceae > Amarobacter. The sequence goes on along the minus strand of CALFYR010000652.1, from coordinate 2,502 downwards.
CTGCGAATAGAGCGCCGCGCGCTCGGCCACCAGTGCCAGTGACTGGGCGAGGTCGGCGAATGCCGCAAGGTCGTCCTCGCTGAACGCATTCGGTTCAGGGCTCCCGGCCATCACCACCGCCCGGAGCGCGCCCGGAGCATCCCGCAGCGGCACGCGCATAATGCTGCGCAGGCCCCGCGCCAGCAGGGCCGGGTCAGTCCTCGTCCGCGTCGCCTTCGCAAGGTCCGTCAGCAGGTACGGCTCCCGGATGCGCTCGTGGCCCGGCTCGACCGGTCGCCGGCTCCGCAGTTCGGCCAGCATCTCCTCGCGCGACAGGTGGTCACTCGAATACGCCGCGATCCCATACCCGTCCGCCGTCCCAACCGTCACCTGCGCATGCGAGGCGCCGAACAGCCGCCGTACCTCCTGCACGAACACCTCGCCCGCCGACTCAATGGTCGCTCCCGGCCCCAGCGAGGCCAGCACGTGCGTTTTCACTTCCAACATCTGCGACGACTCGGCCATTCGCGCCAGCAGCCGAACCCGGTCGATCGCCACGCCCATCGGGCGGCACAGGTCCTCCAGCCGTTCCGCGTCCTCTCGACCGAACCGTCCGTTCCCCCGGCTCGCCACCGTTACCACGCCCACCGCGCCATCCGAAAGCCGGAACGGTGCCCGGATGAGCGAGCCCATCCCCCGGTCGCGGAGCATCGCCGTTGTCGGGTTCAGGTCCTCCACCACCTGCAGATCGGCCACCACCTCCAGCTGACCCCGGATCGCCCGCCCGAACGCAGCGATATCCGCCGGCCCGATTTCCGTGCTCGTTTCCGTCCGCTCCAGCACGTCAGACGAGATGCCGAGCCATTCGCGACGCTCGTTCTCCGCGTCGATGGTGCCGAACGCCACATGGTCGGCTTCGAACAACCCCCGGATGCGCTCCGCGATCCGGTCGCACGCGCCGATCAGGTCCTGCGTGTCCGAAAGCGATGCAAGCATCTCCTCGCCGACAGCCAGCAGCTCCGTCTGCCGCTCCAGGCTTACCGCGTGCGCCACCGCCAGTTCGCCACGGCGCAGCCGCTCCACCGCGATTTCCAGCACGCGCGAAAGACGGGCGATAAACGCTCGTTCCGCCCGCGTGAACGGGCCAGGGTTGCGCCGCGCCGCGGAAAGTCCAAGCCCGAGCCCTCCCCACCGGTGGGATTGCACCGAGGTCAGCAGCGACCGCATCCCCACCACATCCCGGAAGAACGTCTCGATCGGCGTCGGCGCATTCATCGCCAGGTCCTGGTTCTCCCGCGAACCATCCTGCTGGTCATCAGAAAGCGGCCGGTTCCCTGGCAGCAGCATCGTCCGGTGCGCCTCAGTCCACTGGGCCGCATTCAACGTGTTCCGCGGCGAACAGTGCAACGTCGCCCCCGGGAACGCCGGGTTCGCCACGTGCACATGCACGAACGCCACGTCCGCCCTCAATGCCCGCCGTATGCCGTCCGCCACCACGTCGATGAGCGATTCTTCCGTCTCCGCCGAGGCCGCCTGCGCCAGCAGGTCTGCTTCCACTTCCATCAGCTCTTGCTGACGCTGCAGCCGCTCAACAAGCACCGCCGGCCGGATCCACGAGGAAAGCACCGGCCCAAGCTCCAGCAGGTCCCCGAGGTCGACTGGCCCGTAACGCTCCGGCGTCACCGAGCCCACCATCACAAACCCAATCAACTGGCCCCGCTCGCCGCGCAGCCCAAGCCGCAGGCTCGATCGCATCGTCCCCGCCCATGTCAGGCCCGCCGAGAACGGCCCGCCAATCTGAGGCCCATCAAATTGCTCGAAGTTCGCGGCGCTCGCCCACCCGCTCGTCTCCGCGGGCACTTCGATCACCGGGGGCGAAACAAACGTGGTGATCCCCGGCCGTCGAATATGAAGGACGGCCGCGTCAGCCGAAAAGTGGCGCGCGAGAATATCGGCGGTGCGCTGTAGTGCAGCGTCGAAGTTCGCCATGCCCCCCGCGGCGAGGAGCGCATCGCGCGTCGCGCGCGCGTCCAGGGTTGGCGCGGCCATAGCCTGGCCGGCCGGGTAGCCCTCCCCCATGATGCCCCCGGCGGAGCTGCCGCAGACACGGCAGTGGAGGCCTGACCGTGGCCCCCATGCTCCGAAAGTTGACCGAATGGTAGGTGAGTGCCTTTACCGCGAGGTATTAGGGAGTTCCCGAACAAATGCGCAGCCCGCTCCAAACCTGAGGCAGGAATTACGCACCTTTTCACCGAAACAAATAGGCTTGCGTTATTGACGTGCCAACATTGGCACCTTTACCCGCGGCACTACCCCGGGATACACATGCGCATCCGGGTTCCACCACACCGTCGGCGAAGCAACAGGCGTGTTCCCAGCCGCCGGCGGCGGGTTCGCTCCACCACCCCCACTCGGCGGCGGCGTGTTCGCCGGCGCGCCCGTCGGAATCGCGAACGGCGTCGGTGTTGAGGTCGCTGGCGGCTGGGTGGGCGGAGGTGGGGGCGGGCTCCCGCCGGTCACCTC
>CALFYR010000651.1 GCA_937954195.1 uncultured Dehalococcoidia bacterium | reverse complement strand
TCACCACGCCGCAAATGCGGCCCACCAGCGCCGCGCCCGAAATGAACGGCTTCATCCTCGCCATCGACAACGGCAACTTCCGCATCTACCGCCAGCACGGCAATCCGACGCTCGGCAATATGGATATCAGCGCCGACGCAAAGGTGCTCTCCACCCAACTCGACGCCTCGCCCCGCGCAGTCACCAGCATTGAAGGAGTCCCCGGCCGCCCTGTCCTCGAAACCGATCAATCCGTCCGCCTCAGCGCCAATGGCCGCTTCGCCATCCGTTTCGATCACACCATGAATGCCTACCGCTGGTATCTCGACACCGGCAGAATCACCTATCTCACCGGCAACAACCGGACCCAGGCGCCCCGCAACCTCGGCCGCCTCATCGCCAATGATGGATCCGCCGTGCTCGGCATCAATGGCCAGATCCATTTCTTCGCAAAAGACAGCACCGACCTCGTCCACCGCGTGCTGGCGCCCCCCGGATTCAATCCCACCATCGACGACGCCGCTACCACCGTCGTCTACTCCAACGACCCGAATAACTGGACGCTCCTCGACCTCGCCACCGGCAACACCGAAACGCGCGCCGGGCGTGACCCGATGCTGAGTGCCGATGGCCGCAAGGTCCTCGCCACCGGCTTCGGTGGCCCCCGATTCGAAACGGCCATGCTTATCGACCGCGGACGCAACACAACCACGGCAATCGAGACTCCGCCCAATTCCATCCACACGCTCTCCGGCGACGGCCGCATCGTCTGGTTCCTCTCACCCGAGGGCGTCCACCGCTACACCGTGGCCACGGCAAAGCTGGAGCTTCTGTTGCCTTTCCCCATCGTCATCAAGCCCGAAGAAAACGTCCTCCCCGCGGTCCCCGGCTCGTTGTATTCCGTCTTCATCGCCAGCCAGTCCGGCATCACCCCGCGGATCGCCCCGCAACCGCTGCTCGACACATTAGACGGGCTTCGTGTTTGGGTCGGCCGCACCCGCGCTCCCATGCATTCCATCCGCAAGCGCACTTCTTCGTTGACCGGCACCGAACTCCTCGAGTTGCGTTTCCAGGTTCCCTGGAACACTGCCGTCTCCCGCAACACCCCAATCGCCGTCGAACGCACCGCCTCTGCCCTTACCTTCACCGCGCTCACGCCGGTGTCCCCCGGCATTGCGGTCGTCAACACCTTCCCGCTGTTCTTCTATTCGAGCGATGAAGACGGCCGCCGTTTCGTCACCGCGGAACACGAACCCCCGCGTACTCCCGTCACCTACGCCTCCCCGGCGCGCCCCAACGAATCCATCCGTATTCTGATGACTGGGCTCGGCTCCGTCTCCCCCGCGGTCGAATTGGGCAGTGCCGGCACATCGCCCACGGTCAATCGGGTCGCATGCCACCTCTGGACCGACACCGATCTCATCCCCCTGGAAGTCGTCAGTTCCACACTTGCCGATCACACGCCAGGGGCCTACCACGTCACCGTCAAACTCCCCGCCTCCGTCTCGCCCACCGTCGAAACCTGGATCAGTTGCGACAGCTTTCCGCTACCGCTGCCCTTTGCTCCTTAGTTCAGTTGCGGCCTGAACTCTTCAGAGACCCTCCCCTCCTCGCCCCTCCCGCAACTCCTTCATCAACGC
>CALFYR010000650.1 GCA_937954195.1 uncultured Dehalococcoidia bacterium | reverse complement strand
GCGGGATTTGCATCTGATCGGCGGTGCGGCGTCCACCGCCTTCACCGAAGACATCGATGCGCTCCCCCGTATTCGGAACGACCAGGTAACTCATATTCTCCACCAGCCCCAGCATGGGGACATGCAACTGGCGGAACATGAGGACAGCCTTGCGGGCGTCTTCGAGTGACACGTCGGACGGGGTGGTTACGACGATTGCGCCGGTGATGGGGGTGCTCTGCGCGAGCGACAGGGAAACATCGCCCGTACCCGGCGGCAGATCCACAATCAGATAATCCAGCGGCCCCCACAGCACATTGCGGACGAACTGCTGCATGAGGCTGTGGAGCATGGGTCCGCGCCAGATGACGGGGCGGTCGCCGGGGCTGAGGAATCCCATCGACATCAGCTTGACGCCATGCTGCACGATGGGGGCGATGCTTTCACCGGAGGCCTGCGGGGGCTCGTTGATGCCCATCATGCGCGGGACGTTGGGGCCGTAGACATCGGCGTCGAGCAGGCCGACGCGGTGGCCGAGCGCCTTGAGGGCGAGGGCGAGGTTCACCGAGACGGTGGTTTTTCCCACGCCGCCCTTGCCGGAGCCGACCGTGATGAGATACTTCACGCCCTCGATCGGGATCTTGGGCATTTCCATGGAAGGAGGAACTGACATAAATATCCTTAGATGTTTCCTTTGCGATGGGGGACGCAGCTATTTGGCGGTGAGCGTGTCCCACTGTCTGGCGGCGCGCTGTTCGAGGGCAAAGACGTCCTCGGCGAGCACGAAACGGTCCTTGACGAGTTGGCGCGCGGCGGCGCTGATTTTATCGAGATACGCGGCCTTGTTGGGGTAGCGCTCAGCGATGGACGGGCGCGGGTCTGTGCCGCGGGTGGCCTTATCGGCGGCGAAGGGGAAGAACGAACCCACCATGCTGTACATTTCCTGGGGTGCGCCGATGCGCGTGGCGCGCATGTTCCATCCGGTGTAAGTGGCAAGCGGCACCTGGATCTCGGGCAGGCGGATGCCGGCGGTTTCGTTGCCGTCGGCGTCGACCTGCGGGACGAGGGTCACGAAGGGTTTTCCCAGCTTCGGCGGGTCATTGGTAATGATGCCGTGGGATCGGAACTCGGGGCCGAAATCGGCGCGCCAGGCCTGCTGGATGCGCTTGGGCAGTGTGACGCCGGAGAGCTTCGGAAAGGCAAGCGCCGTATGCGCCACCAAGGTTCGGTTGGCTACCTGGGGTATTTGGGATGCAGGGGGGGGCGTGCCGTCTTTCAGCCAGTCGTGCATGGCGAGAAGCAGGGCGCGCATGATGTAGCGGTAGTCGTTGGGGTTGGCGTGATTGACCGTCACCGATTTCGGGGGCGGGAAGGAGCCCGGCCCGTGCTGGGTGCCACTGAGCAGGTACGAACGGGAGTTGGCCGATAGCCCGGTGTCCGATTTTCCATCGATGGAGGTGTGGGTGAGAGATGCCGAGCGTCCCCAATATTCGTAAGAGCTGTTGGTGTAGAAGATTTTCGGCGCGACTTTGTCCTGCTCGGCGCGGCCCAGGATGCTGTCGGTGAGTCCGGTTTCGGCATCGGTTTGGGGCAGATCGGAGAAGGGGAAAATATCGGTGGGATAGAGCAGGTTCATGTAGGGATGGCCGTCGCGGGAAGGTTGGGCGAAACGGTGATTGAAGCTTCCCCGCCCTCCTCCGGCGACATGCGCCCACACTCCATCGAATACTTTTCGATTCTTTTCATCCTTATTAAATCCGAAATAGAGGAAAGTGCGGAGAAATCGGCCGCTTTGGGAACTGCCGATGCCGATGGCGCGCTTAAGGTGGCGGCTCTGTTCGCCGAGCAGGATGGTTCCCGCGTTTTCGTACTTGAGGAAGCTGATGATGTCGCGCACGCCGGCGGGCCCGAGGCCGACGATGGTGGGATCCTGCGACTCGTAGACCAGTTCGTAGATCTTGCCGGGAGCGAAGCCTTCGGGGTACATGACGACGCCGCGGTCGGGGACGATCTCGCCGGAAACCGTGCGCGCCAACTTCCATTTGTCGCGGGGGATCAGACGCGGGGCGGATTCATAGGAATCGCGCACGGTGAGCTTGAGCGCGTCATCTGCGCCCGGGCGC
>CALFYR010000649.1 GCA_937954195.1 uncultured Dehalococcoidia bacterium | reverse complement strand
ATCGAAAAAATCACCGCGCTCATCGTCGCGGAAGCGCTTCAGGATGACATCGAAGAGATCGCGCGCCCATTCGAGGTGGTCGAGGTCGCCGGTGAGCTTGTACAGCTCCACGAGACCGAGCCCCAGGTACGCATAATCCTCCAGGAGGCCGTCAACCTTCGCCACGCCGCCCTTCCACGCGTGCGCGAGGCGGCCATCTGCCCAGACGTTTTCGCGCAGGAATGCGGCAAGCCGCGCGGCCGCCAGGCCGTACTCCGGCTCGTCGAGCACCCGTGCCGCTTCGGCGAATGCCCCGAGAGCAAGCCCGTTCCAGCTCGTGAGCACCTTATCGTCCAGCCCCGGCCGCACCCTCGCCGCCCGCGCATCGAACAGCCGCCGCTGGATATGATCGATACGGGCCACAATCTCGTCGTCGGTCAGGGCAAATCGACCTCGCATGTCCTCCAGGTCCGGCCTGGCGCTCAAGACACTTCTGCCGGTGAGGTCCGGATGATGAGGATCGTGGAAGTTGCCCGCGGGTTCGACGCCGTACCAGGCCATCGCGATGTCAGCATCCGGCCCTAGGGCTTTGCGCATCTGCTCGACGGTCCACACGTAGTACTTGCCTTCAATTCCCTCGCTATCGGCATCCAGGGCCGCGTGGAAGCCGCCGGCCGGGTCCTGCATTTCGCGCAGCAGGAAGTCGAGCGTCTCCCTCACGACGCGGGAGAAACCGTCATCGCCGGTCAACTGGTAGGCATGCAGGTACAGCCGCACCAGCTGGGCGTTGTCGTAGAGCATTTTCTCGAAGTGGGGGACCATCCAGCGCTCATCGACGCTATACCTTGAAAAGCCGCCCCCGACCTGGTCGTACATGCCGCCGGTCGCCATTGCGCGCAACGTGTGGAGGACCATCTCGAGCGCCGCCTGGCCGCTCTCTGTGGCGCCACCCTCCCGGTGGTGAGCCATCAACAGGAACTCCAGGTTTGATGGGCTCGGGAACTTCGGCGCCATGCCGAAACCGCCCCAGGTGGTGTCGAAGTTCTCGGCGAGGAGTTGGACGGCGCGTTTCACGGTCTCTTCCGAAACGCCGTCCCCCGGGCCCGCGACTCGCTGGGCCGCCTTTTGAATGTGCTCAGTGAGGCTTTGCGCAGAGGTCACCACCTGGTCCCGCTCCTCGGTCCACTTCTGGTGCAGGAACTCAAGCAGGCGGGGGAACCCGGGTCGGCCGTGGCCGTCCTCCGGCGGGAAGTACGTCCCCGCATAAAACGGCTCCCCTTCGGGGGTCATGAACACAGTCATCGGCCAACCACCCGAGCCACTCAGCGCCTGGACCGCTGTCATGTACACGCTATCGACGTCGGGCCGTTCTTCGCGGTCGACCTTGATGTTCACGAACCAGTCGTTCATCAGCGCCGCGGTCGTGGCGTTCTCGAACGATTCGTGGGCCATTACGTGGCACCAGTGGCAGGAGCTGTAGCCCACGGACAGCAGGATCGGTTTGTCTTCCGTCCGGGCCTTCTGGAACGCCTCATCGCCCCACGGATACCAGTCCACCGGGTTGTCGGCGTGCTGGAGAAGGTAGGGGGAGGTTTCGTTTGCGAGGCGGTTGGGCATCCTTCGAGCCTACACGAGTACGCCCGTTCGACAAGGTGGGCCGGGCCGGACAGAATTCGCGCATGCCAGCAGACCTCGTCATCCGCAACGCCCGCGTCATCGACGGCTCGGGATCACCCGCCTATCCAGCCGACGTCGAAGTCAGCGATGGGCGCATCGTTTCGATCGGCACCGCGGGCGCCGGGACGCGCGAAATCGACGCGAAGGGCCAGGTGCTTTCGCCCGGCTTTGTCGATACCCACTCGCACGATGACGGCGCGTTTCTTCGCCATCCGGATATGGGCTTCAAGCTCGCCCAGGGTGTCACCACCGACATCAGCGGGAACTGTGGGTTCAGCACCATCCCCAACGAACCCGGGCGTGAGTACATGCCCGGAGACATCTCAGGTCCGGGCTCCGGGTGGACCGACCTCGACTCCTATTTCGATGCCTGCATGGCCAAGAAGCCCGCGATCAACAACGCGATGCTCGTTGGCCACAACCGGATACGCGCCCACGTGGTCGGCCTGGAGAAGCGGGCTGCCACGGCCGACGAGGTCGCCGAAATGCGGAGCCACGTCGCTCAAGCCATGGAACAGGGCGCAGTCGGATTCTCAACAGGGCTCATCTACGAACCCGGCCGCTACAGCAACACCGACGAGGTCGTCGCCCTTGCCCGGGAATGCACGCCGTTTACGGGAATCTACGCAACGCACATGCGCAACGAAGGCGACAAACTCCTGGAAGCGGTCGATGAGGCGATGCTTATAGCCCGCGAGGCGGGAATTCCGCTCCACATCTCCCATCACAAGTCTGCCGGTAAGCGGAACTGGGGCCGCGTGAAGGAGTCACTTGCGAAGGTTGATGCCGCCAACGCCGCCGGCATGGACATCACGCTCGATGTCTATCCGTACACCGCCGGCAGCGGACCCATGTGGCAGTACGTGAACCTCGACGCCATCGACACCGAGTGGGCGAACGGCGTGATGATCGCCAACTGCCCGGACTACCCGGAATTCGAGGGAAAGATGGTGCCCGATATCGCGACCGAGCACGAATGGACCGTCGAAGAGGCGGTGCGCAACGTGCTCACGAGCGAGCGGGGCCGGCAGGTCATCTGCATCCACTTCATCATCGATGAGTCGGATATCGAGACGAACCTGCGCCACCCTAAGATGCTCGTTGGTTCCGACGGCATCCCGGTGCTCAAGGGCAACCCGCACCCACGGCTCTACGGCACGATGCCTCGCGTCCTCAGCCGTTATGTCCGGGAACGCAACGTCCTCAGCCTCGAAGAGGCAATTCGCCGAATGACCAGCGCCTCCTGCGAGCGGTTCGGGCTCGTTGAACGCGGGCTGGTGAAGGAGGGGTACTACGCTGACCTGGTGCTCTACGATCCCGACACCGTCGAGGACCTGGCGACCTACCAGCAGCCGAAGCAGGAGCCAAAGGGCATCTCGCTGGTTGTGGTGAACGGGGAAGTGGCGTACGAAGACGGACGGCACACCGGCATCGGCAGCGGCCAAATGCTCCGCTACAAGAGATGACGCGGCGAGCCCGGTAGCAACGCCCACCGTATAGTCGCGAACCAACGACAATCCCGCTTCAGGAGCACGCACCATGCAGATGCCAGCCGTGGCGCTCGCGGCAGCCGCCGGCCGCCGCAAGTGGACAGTAGAAACCGCCCAGAAGATCGAGAAGGCAGGATTCCAGGGGATCTTCTGCGCCAGCTTCGGCGATGGGATGGGGCTCTGCCTCTCCATCGCCCACGCAACCAACGAAATCAAGTTCGGGACCTCGATCCTCCCGATCTACTACCGCGTGCCCTTCGACCTTGCGCAGTCCGCCGCCTATATCCACGAAATCAGCGACGGCCGGTTCTATCTCGGAATTGGCGTCAGCCATGCCCCGGCCAACGCCCGGCTCGGCGTCAAGACAGGGAAGCCCCTCACAGATATCCGCAACTACGTCGAAGGGATGCGCGCGGCAGCCCAGCAGACCGGCCCACTCCCGCCCATCGTCCTCGCGACGCTTCGGAAGAAGATGGTGGAGCTTTCGGTCGAGATTGCCGAAGGCGCCGTCTGGGCCAACGCCTCACGCTCCCACATCGGCGAATCGCTCTCGCACATTCCCGCCGAGAAGCGCGACGGAGGCTTCTTCATCGGGGACATGATCCCCACCTGCATCGATGACAACGACCCCTCGGCGGCCGCGAACGTGATGAAGCGCGTGCTGAGCGGCTACGTGATCCTGCCGAACTACCGGAACTACTGGAAAGAAGCCGGCTACGTGGAGGAGATGGAGGCTATCGAAGCCGCGCTTGAACGACGTGACCGCGAAGCGCTGCCCGGCCTGATGACCGAGCGCTGGCTCTCCGACGCCACGCTCTACGGCACCCGCAAGCAGGTCATGGAAGGCCTGGAGGAGTGGTTCGCAAAGGGCATGAAAACGCCGATCCTGGTCCCGTCTTCCACCAGCGGCGGCCAGGTGAAGGCGTTCGAGGAGCTCTTCGCCGCCTTCGCATGACCCGGAGCACCCGGGAAGGGCACAATGAACGTGTGCTCGAATTCGAACTCAGGACCGCGACCGATGCCGCCCTTAAAGCCGGCGCTGAGGTCCTGCGCCTCCGGCAGGAGGGTGTCCGCTACGGACGCAAATCCGGCCATGAGCTGGTCAGCGAGGCCGATCTCCGTGCGGGAGAAATCCTGCGCGAGATGTTGACCGGCGCATTCCCGCTCGACGGCTGGCTCAGCGAAGAGGACCCGGACACGTCGCATCGGCTCGGACGCGAGCGCGTTTGGATCGTCGATCCCATCGATGGGACTCGAGAGTACCTGCAGGGTGTGCCCGAGTACGCCGTCTCGGTCGCACTCGTGGTCGGTGGGCAGCCGGCGCTTGGCGTGGTGCACAACCCCGCCACCGGCGAACTCTTCGCGGCTGAATGCCTGGGTGCCGTCGAACGTCCACCGACGCACTCCACGGGCACGCCGTTCGAGGCTCTCGTTGGCCGTGGCGAACAGCGGTGGGACGACCTGCCGCCGATGCCCGAGGGCGCCGAGACGAGAGGAGTCGGGAGTGTCGCCTACCGGCTCGCGCTGCTCTCGCGTGGCGAATCCAATGCCGTGCTGACCGGCTACGGCCGCGCCGAATGGGACGTGGCGGCAGGCGCGGCCCTTTGCCTCGCCGCGGGCCTCAAGGCGTCAGACATCTTCGGTGAGCCCATCCCCTACAACCAGCCGGACCCATACGTCCGGGGCCTGCTTGCTGCCGAACCCGGCCTGCACGGCCGCCTGGCCGAGTTCTTCCAGCAGTTCAGGCGCGACTGACATGACGGCTGCGGCTGGCGTAAGGTTGCATGCAGCAACTGGCTCGCAGGTGTGTGCATGAGCATCGGTTTCGGATTCGGCGTGGCGGGATTTCCCTTCTCTTCAGCGGACGCATTCCTTCACTGGATCGACCTTCTCGAGGAACACCGTGCTGATTCGGTCTGGTTCAGCGAACGGCTCGTCTCGCCGGCCCCAACGCTGGAACCGATGGCGGCAATGGCCGTGGTCGCCGGCCGCACCAGGAAGCTCAAGTTCGGCATGAACGCGATCGTGGTTTCGTTGAGAGACCCGCTTGTGCTGGCTAAGGAATGTGCCACCCTGGACTTTCTCAGTGGAGGCCGACTGCTGCCCGTTTTCGGCGTGGGAGACGAACGAGCGCCCGAGTGGCGCGCAACCAACACGGACCCGCGCGGCCGCGGTGCGAAGTCGGATGAGGCACTCGAAATCATGCGACGCCTTTGGAGCGAGGACCGCGTCACGTTCGAGGGCAACTACTACCACTACACCGAAGCAACGATCTCGCCACGCCCCGTGCAAAAGGAACTCCCGTTGTGGATTGGGGGAAGTT
>CALFYR010000648.1 GCA_937954195.1 uncultured Dehalococcoidia bacterium | reverse complement strand
ATGGTGGGGAGCGTGCGTTCGGCTGTCACTCGCTCAGTTTCACGGAGTTGGTGCGGAGCGGGCAACGATCGGTTTGTGTTTCGCCGGGGTGTGCTAGAGTTCGCGCCCAAACTCTTTCGCGTGGAGCAAACAAATGCGGGCAATGGTGCTGCGTGGCAAAAACCTGGCAATCGAAGAAGTGGCCGTGCCAAAACCAGGCCCGATGCAGGTGTTGGCGAAAGTGCTCGCCTGCGGCATCTGCGGCAGCGACCTGCACGCCGCGAAGTACATGGACGACATGATCGCCGCTTCGCGGATGAGCGGCAGCACTTCGTGGGATACGGAGGCAACGCAGCAGAACGCTGGCATGGTGATGGGCCACGAATTCGTGGCCGAGGTGGTGGAAGCGGGGCCCGGCGCCGAAAGCTGGACTCCCGGCACACGCGTGACGTCGATCCCTGTGCTCATCTCGCCGGGTTCACCGACCGGGTTCGTTGCGATTGGCTATAGCACGGAGTTCCCCGGAGCCTACGGCGAGTACGTGCTGATGAGCGGGCCCACGCTGCTGAAGGTGCCCGATAACGTCCCGAACGACGTAGCGGCGACGACGGAGCCGTGCGCTGTTGGCCTCCATGCCGTCCGCCAGGCCGAGATGCAGGACAACGAAACCGCCGTCGTCATGGGAGCGGGGCCGATCGGGCTGATGACCCTCCTCTGGCTCAAGAAGGAGGGCGTGCGTCATGTGACGGTTTCGGACTACTCCCCCGAGCGGCGGGCCCTTGCTGAGAAGCTTGGCGCCGACCTGGTCATCGATCCGAAGGTCACGAATCTCGCGGAGGCGGTGCAGGGTGCTACGGGTAAAGCAGCGCCGGTGGTGTTTGAGTGCGTTGGCGTCGAAGGGACGCTGAACGAGGCGATGCAACTGGTCGAACGCGGTGGCCGGGTTGTGGTGGTTGGCGTGTGCATGAAGGAAGACCGCATTTTCCCGATGGTGGGGATCAACAAGCAGCTGACGCTGAAGTTCGTGCTGGGCTACACGCCCGCCGAGTATGCCGAAGCCCTGGCGGGGCTGGCTGATGGGAGCGTCAACACGAAGCCGATGGTGACGCGGACGGTGACGTTGGATGAGTTGCCGGCTGCCTTCGAGGCACTCGCGGATCCGAAGGACTGCAAGGTGGTGCTGTTGCCGTAGCTAGTGCTGCGCACCTTCGTAGTGGATGTCGCGCACCGCGTTCGAAAGAGAGAGCGCCTCTTCGGAGTCGTAGCCCATGACGACGAGTGACTGGCGCATGATTTCCAGGCCGCCTTCGTATTCCGGGACGATAATCTCGTTCGCGCCAAGGTGACGAAACTCGGGGATTTCGTTCGCGCTCCTCGCGCGGACGATGATCGCGAGCGCCGGGTTGAGGCGGCGCGCGTTCGAAACGGCCAGTAATGCGCTGGTTTCATCGGGCACCGAGACGACGAGCAGGCGCGCATGGCTGATGCTCGCGCGTTCCATGACTTCGGGCCGTGCCGCATCGCCCCAGACGGCGGGGATGCCCGAGCTGATAAGACGCCGGACGAAGTCCAGGTTCGATTCAACAACGATGTACGAGAGCCCCAGTTGAGCGAGCGCATGACCTGTGAGTTCACCCACGCGCCCATAGCCTGCGATCACGACATGGCCGGCCCGTGGGAGGGGAATCTCCGGGGGCGGCCCCTGGCGGTCGATGACCCGCCAGATCGGCGCGACGCCACGGAGCATGGGTTCGATGTAGCGGATGCCGGTGAAGGTGAGCGGGTTCACCAGGATTGAGAGCACTGAAGCCGCAAGGATCACGTTGTAGGTCCGCTCGCCGATGAGGTCCAACTCGAGGCCCTCCTGGGCGACGATGAACGAGAATTCGCCGCACTGGGCGAGACCGGCGGCGACCACAAGGCCCGTGCGAGCGGGATACGGGAACGCCGCCGTCACGAAGACGGCAACTACGGACTTGCCCACTACCACCAGGACCAGCACGGCAATCAACAGCCCGGCGTTATCGCGGAGGACTTCCGGGTCCATCAGCATGCCAACCGAAACGAAGAACAGGACAGCGAACGCTTCGCGAAGCGGGAGTACATCGGCGGCGGCCTGGTGGCTGGTCTCGGTTTCGCTGATTACTACGCCGGCGATGAATGCGCCGAGCGCAACCGAGAGCCCGAAGACCGCTGCGCCGGTGGCAATGCCAAGCGCTCCGGCGATAACGCTGAGGATGAAGAGTTCGCGGCTTCCGGTTTGCGCCACGATGCTCAGGATTCGCGGCACGAGCCGGGCGCCAATGACGAGCATGATCACGACGAACACCGCGGCCTTGCCAAGGGCGACCGCGGTTTCGCCGACGATGCCGTTGTCGTTATCTGGAGAGAGCGAGGGCAGCAGGACGAGCAGGAAGACGACGGCCAGGTCTTCGACGATCAGCCATCCAATGGCCACCCGCCCGTGTATCGAACTGAGCAGGCCGCGCTCATCGAGCGCCCGGACGAGGACGACGGTGCTGGCCACGCTCACTGCGAGGCCGAGGACCAGCGCTTCGCGCCAATCCATGCCAAAGAATTCGCCCAGACCGATGCCGATGAGCGCAATGATGCTGATCTGCAAGGCCGCGCCGGGGATGGCGATGCCCTTCACCGACATGAGGTCCCGGATATTGAAGTGAAGGCCGACACCAAACATCAGGAAGACGACGCCGATTTCGGCCAGCTCCTGGAGCGTATGCAGGTCGGCTTCGTAGCCGGGCGTGAACGGGCTGAGAAACAGGCCGGCGACGATGTAGCCAACGATGGGCGAGAGCCGGAGTTGCTTGGCGGCGAACCCTCCAACAAATGCGAGGCAGAGCGCGATGGCGATGTCTCGTAAGAGGGGGAGGTCTTCCACGGGCAAAGCGTACAGTGCGGAGGATGATGCGTGCAGGACTTATCACGGAATGCGTGACCGAGTACGCGGGGGACGCCCGGCCGGCAAAATAGAAACGGCCCTTCCCATGCGGGAAGGGCCGTCCTCCACTAAGTCCCCGGGTTGGTAGGGACTACT
>CALFYR010000647.1 GCA_937954195.1 uncultured Dehalococcoidia bacterium | reverse complement strand
ATTACAGCGCTCTTATTCCAGGGGGTGAGTTCGGAGTTTTGGCCGCGCGTCGTCGCGGTGGCCGCCAGCGCGCTGGTGCCGTTCGCCATCTACCGGTTGCGCGAACCACTCGGTGAAGCCGGCGCGCTCATCGCGCTGGCGCTGCTGGCGCTCGACGCGCCGGGGATTTTGATTGATTCGACGGCCAATGTCTCCGCCTTCGACGTGCCGTTGGCGCTCGGGCTGCTCGTCGTGATGCACGAGCGCCCCGCCCTTTCGCCGGTGTGGACCGCGGCCATCGCCTTCCTTCTCAGCCTCGCGGGGCCGTTACCGATGTTGCTGGCGGGGGCCGCGCTCGTCATCTCCCTGGTCACCCAGCACTACCCGTCGCCACGAACAATTGGCTCGCTCGCGGCAGGGGCGCTCGCGGCGATTGTCCTGACGTCGCTACGGTTCGGCCTGGGCTGGGACGGAGTCGTCATCGCCCCGTTCGAGGTCGTTGCCGCCGGGTACGAAAACACTTGGTCCACCGATTCGGCCCGGTCACTGGTCCTTATCTACATGATGCCGCTCCTGCTCGTGACCATCGCCTCCGCCGCGTGGCTTTCCATGCGAGTTTTTGGCGACGAGGGAGAGCATCGGTTCGAGTTGCTGACCCTCGCCTGGCTGGGTGTTTCGTTCGGCTGGCTCCTGTCCTCGCTGGGCGAACCGAACCCACTGCCGCTGGCGGCGTTCAGCGTTCCCGCAGCGCTGGTGGCCGGACCCGCCCTGGCCCGCGGCCTCGCTGTCGTAATCGCAGCCGATTGGACGTGGTCGCGCTACCTCGTCCCGGCCGCGATGGGAGTGCTGTTCATCGCACTCTCCTTTGCGATGGACTGGGCGAGGACCGGCACCACCGGCGAGCTGTACCCGCAATTCACGGGCTGGGGCATGGTGGTGGTCAGTGTTGGGTGCCTTGCCCTCATCGTTTCCCAGCGGGCATCGGCGCCCACGGCCGTGCTCGCCGCCGCGCCGTTCCTGTTGTTTCCACACATCGCGGGTGTTTCCGGTGTTGCCTTCGGGGGCCCGAACGAGCCAATGCCGTCCCCGATCAGTCCCGTCCAGGCTCGCGAGATCCGCGAGATCGCAGTCACGGCGCGCGGAGAAACTGAAGGCCAGATCGTCGTCCACCCGCGATTCGAACGGGAGATCACGTGGGCGTTCCGGGATTCGGGCGAAATCGTCATCGCCACGCAGCCGACCCTCGAAGCGGTCGCGCTCGTGTGGCCAACCGATGCGCAGATCCCCGAAGGCTATGCAATCGTGGAGGGCGAATGGGCGTTGCTGAGGGAAAGAACAGGTCCAGAAGGAGATTGGCTGGACTACCTTCGCTGGTACTTCAACCGTAATACTCTCGGGGTGGGTAGCCTTCCCGTATCTGTCTACCTCAGGTCCAGCGAATGACCGCACGCACGATTGACGCCCCACGGACCATCGACCGCGCGCTCAGCCTTCGCGTCCGCGCGAACTGGGAAGTTGTGGTCTACGCCGCATTGCTCGTTGGCGCGTTCATCGTCCGCTTCTGGGACCTTGGTTCGCAGGCCCTGCATCACGATGAGAGCATCCACGCCCAGTGGGCATGGGGGCTCCTCCAGGGGAACTATCAGCACAGCCCCGTCTTCCATGGCCCGTTCTATTACCACTTCCAGGCAGCGGCCTTCTTCCTGTTCGGCGCCAACGACTACACGAGCCGCCTGACTCCCGCGATTTCGGGGATGATCCTCGTAGCGCTGCCCCTGCTGCTTCGCAGCCGTCTCGGGCCGGTGGGGACGATAGCGGCGGTCGGGTTCATCGCTTTCTCGCCGACGCTGGTCTACTTCAGCCGTTTCATGCGCGAAGACATCTACATGGCGGCGTTCACCCTGGTGATGGTCATCGCCATGTGGCGCTACATGGAAGATGGCCGGCACCGGTGGCTGTACCTGTTCGCGGGCGCCTTCGTCGGGAACGTGTTGACGAAGGAAGGCTCCTTCCTGGTCTTCGCGGCATACCTGGTTTTCCTGGACCTCTACCTGGCGGCCCAACTGGCTCAACAGACGCTCTCGGCGCGAACCGAGCGCATCTACCGCGCTGAACTCGCGACGCGGATGCGAGATGCGAAGCTCGCCGAGCCCACACCGGAAATGGATGCGTCGGCCCGCGCTGCCGCCGACCTGAATACGCCATTCCGCCGGACAGCGCTGACGGTTGGGTTTGCGCCCTGGGCCTGGGTGGTCGCGGCGCTCTGGCCGTTCCTCGCGGGGTTGCGCGGCCGCATGGATTGGCAGTCACGCCTTCCGCGCGCCGGCGACCTGCTCGTGCTGCTCGGCACGTTTTGTGTCCCCTTGCTCACGCCGGTGGCACGCGTCTCGTTGCTCGAACCACTGGGCATCCTCGAAGAAGACCGCTTGAACTGGCAGCTCAACCTCCAGGGTCAGGTCGCCGCTCGCGACGCCATCGCGCTGGCGGGCCTGTTCGCGGTGACCACAAGCATCGCCGCATTCGCCGGACTCCAGTGGAAGCCGCGCGTTTGGGGTATCGCGTTTGGCGTCGGTACGTTCGTCTACCTGACGTTCATGACGTCGTTCTGGACGAACCTCGACGGGCTCATCAGCGGGCCATGGGGCTCGCTCGACTACTGGTATAGCCAGCAGGACGAGCATCGTGGCGACCAGCCGTGGTTCTACTACCACATGCTCATGCCGATGTATGAGTTCTTGCCGCTCGCGTTGGTGATCGGCGGGGCATGGTGGTCAGTGGTCCGCGGGAACGCGTTCTCGCGGTTCCTTGTCGTCTGGCTCATCGGCATCTGGGGTGCTCTGTCGTGGGGCGCCGAAAAGATGCCCTGGCTCAACACGCACATTGCCCTGCCGACCGCGCTCCTCGCAGCCTGGACGGTCCAGCGCGCGTGGGATTCATGGAGCGACCGCATCGAACTGCGGCGTGCCGCGCCAATCCTCGCCAGCGTGGCATTCCTCGCCGGCGGGGCGCTCGCCGTCATCGCCTTCATGCCCGGCGGTTCTGGCTACCACCTGTTGCGGGCGGCCATTCTGCTTGGCGCCGTCGGTGGAATCATGTTCGCCGCCTGGCCGCTTGGCCGTTCGTCGGCGGGAATCGTTGCCGTCGTCGCGGTCGTTGGCGCGCTGTCGTTCTTCTCGCTCCGGACCATGGTTTCGGTAACGTTCGAACGCGGTGACACGCCGAAGGACCTCCTTATCTACACCCAGAGCTCGCCACAACTGAAGGAGGTCGCCGACCACATCAACGACCTCGCCGATGCGAGCGGCATGGGCTACGGGCTGCCCATCGCGGTGGACACGACCGATTCCTTCGCCTGGCCGTGGGCGTGGTACCTGCGTGACTACAAAGCCGTGACCTACACGGACTTCAGCGACGGTCCGCCCGCCGGCGAGTACCCGGTGATGCTGGTGGCGTTCGCCAATGTCAGCAAGGTGCAGGACTACGTGGCCAGCCAGTCCACGGCGCAATACGGCAGCCCCATCCGCTACGCGCACCGCTGGTGGTACGACGAAACCTACAAGTACGCGATGGACGTGGAAGACGGCCTCGCCTGCACGGCCAAGGGCGGCAATTGCGGGCCGTTCCGGCTCGCCACGTGGCAGCACATCGCCGACGGCGTGTTCGGGGGCGGCTGGTTGAACGCCTGGGCAACGTATTGGCGCGACCACGACCCGGGACGTGCCCCCGGTTCGACCGATGCCTACGCGTTCCTGCCGGCGAATTTCGACCTCGAAACCGGGAAACTCTCCGCCCGCCCCATCGAGCCGCCCGCACCGGGGACCGATGACGAAGGACGTCCGGTGTTCGGCGGGACAGGTTCGCTTCCGGGCCAGTTCTTCTCCCCCGTCGATGTCGAACGTGACGCCGATGGCAACCTCTACGTGATTGATAGCGCGACGAAGAAGCTGCAGAAGTTCGATGCGACCGGCATCTTCGTTCAGTCGGTCGATATCCGGTTGGAGCCGGCGAATACGTCTGAGGAGTCGCAGCCATGGGGGCTGGCCATCGGCCCCAACGGCGAGATCGTCGTGGCCGACACGTTTGGCTGGCGAGTGCGCGTCTTCGATGCGGCACTCAATCCGATCTCCACGTTCGGCGTACCGCCAACCGGCAACGACGACCCGGCCCCCGACCAGCTCTTCGGGCCGCGCGATGCGGTCTTCGGATCCGATGGCAACATCTGGATCACCGATACCGGCCACGACCGCATCCAGGTCTTCACCGTGCAGGGCGAATTCGTCCAGTCGATTGGGTCCGAAGGCAGCGGCCCGGGCCA
>CALFYR010000646.1 GCA_937954195.1 uncultured Dehalococcoidia bacterium | reverse complement strand
CTGGCTCGCGCGCCGCCGTGACGCCAAGGCGCTCAACAACGCCTGGGCAAAGCACCTGCGGCTCAACCTCTAACCGGCCGATTCTTAGGCTGGGAGGCGGTTCATGCTC
Organism: uncultured Dehalococcoidia bacterium; assembly: GCA_937954195.1. GTDB lineage: Bacteria > Chloroflexota > Dehalococcoidia > Tepidiformales > Tepidiformaceae > Amarobacter. The sequence continues at coordinate 2,882 of CALFYR010000646.1, read as the reverse complement.
AAAGGCGACAAAGTCATCCTGAGACCGTTCAAGCGCGAGTACCTGGACAAGTACTTCGACTATCGCAACGACGTCGAGCTCCAGCTTCTCGCCAGCAGCGATGCCGTTCTCCCCATGGAGTACGAACGCCTGGTCGCCGTGTTCGAAGACCACCTCAAGGCCGACCGCAACGCCATCGCCTGGTTCGGCATCGAAGTCCAGGGCGGCCGCTTCATCGGCCAGTGCCTGCTCCACAACTTCGACTACACCGCCGGCACATGTGAACTCGGCATCACCATCGGCGACCGCGACTACTGGGGTCAGGGCTACGGCAAGGACGTCGTCCGCCTCCTCGTGAAGTACGCATTCCGGCTGCGAAACATGCGAAAGGTGTGGCTCACCACCAACGGCTCGAACCAGCGCGCCCAGCGTTCATTCGCAAAGTGTGGCTTCGTCGAAGAGGGCCGCCTCCGCAACCACATCTGGCTCGATGGGAAGTACGACGACCTCGTCTACATGGCCGCACATCGCGACCCACTCCCGGATTCGGTAGGCTCTGAAGACCAACCCACCGAGGATGTCCCTACCAATGCCGAGGATGAAGCCTGAGGTCATCGACGAATTTCTGGAGATGCCGATCGTCGGCGTCATAGCCACCCTGCGGAAGGACGGCATGCCTTACACCGTCCCGGTCTGGTGGCTCCGCAAACCCGATGGCATCTGGATCACCGGCACCTACAACCGCGTCTGGTGCAAGCAACTCATGAACGACCCGCGCGCATCGCTCTGCGTCGAATCCGGGCCGCCGCTCACCGGACACGTCGAATTCGATGGCCACGTCGAAGCCTTCGAACTCCCGGACTACGACATCTGGCCCATCTCCCGCGAACTCGCCGAGAAGTACGTCGGCCGCCGCGACCCCGCAAACAAGGACGCCGTTGACGCGTTCTTCTCGAACATGCAAACCGAGCCCCGCCTCCTGTTCCGCCTCACCCCGGAGGTCACCCGCGCGATCGACATGCGCGTTTACCGCGGCAAACGCGCCGACCGCGAATTCCAGGGGAAAACTGACTAGCGCACTGTGTTCACGGAGTTCGGGCGGTGCCTTGTCGCACAGCCCGTCCAATCCAAAATCGGCAATCCAAAATCCAAAATCGCTACGCGAACTGGTCGGGTACGCCCTCCGGCAGCTCCACCTCGAACACATTCAGCGTCATCGATACCAGCCCGTAGTACCCGACGACCCCGACCAGGTCGACCACACCGCGCACGCCAAACGCGTCCACGGCTCGCTGATAGGTGGCGTCCGAAACGCGGTTGTTCGCGAAATACTCCGTGACGAAGTCGTACACCACGCGCTCTTCGTCGCGCTTGAATGGTGGCCGCTCGCCCGTGCGCACCGCTTCGATGATCGCGTCGTCGAGCCCGGCTTCGCGCGCCAGCCGCGCATGCGCCCAGAACTCGAACTGCGCCCGCCACTTCTTCCCGGTGATGATGATGGCCAGTTCGTTCAGGTCTCGCGGCAGGCTCGATGCATACCGGCAGTACGCCCCCACCTTCTGCGCCGGGTCGGCCAATCCGGGTGCCCGCAACCAGGCCTCGAAGGGACCCCGCAACCCGCCACGTGGCCCGCTCCGAATCGCGTCGGCCACCGCCTGCTGCTCGGGGTCCAGGCTGTCCATGTCCAGTGGTTCCAACCGTGCCATAGCTACCTCCAGTCGATAGCTGCATTACGCGTCATGCCGTCTCCGCCGTCCAGCGAAGCAGACCACAAATTCCCGCAGTTGGACTTCTCCTCCGCCTCCGCTACGATCCCTACCACCCTGGAACGAAGGAACGCTGGGTCCCGGTTCGTACTCACCGCCCCTGGACCTGCTGGATTCACACCTCATGTCACACGAAGTAGCACGGCGCCTCGCGATTAGCGTCCAACCGGTCCCGAAACAGGATGCCGAAGCCCGTAAGCGGAACTTCGACGAAACCTACATCGGCTTCGACCTCAACGCCGCCCGCATCGAGGCCTCTCGCTGTATCCAGTGCCCCTCCGCGCCCTGCCAGGAAGCCTGCCCGGTCAGCAACGATATCCCCGGCGCCTTCGCCCTCCTCGAAGTCGGCGACGTCATCGGCGCCGCCAACGTTTTCCGCGAGACCAGCAACCTGCCGGAAATGTGTGGCCGCCTCTGCCCGCAGGAAAAGCTTTGCGAAGGGGCCTGCGTCGTCGGTTTCGCGATCCGGCCCGGTGGCCATAAGGAACCCCCGGTCACCATCGGCAAGCTCGAAGCGTTCTGCACCGACTACCAGCGCCAGCAGCTCGGCGGCTACCCAATGCCGCGCTACATGCCCGAGCCCACCGGCTACAACATTGGCGTTATCGGCTCCGGGCCGGCCGGCCTGGCGGTCGCCGAAATCCTGGCTGAACTGGGCCACGGGGTCACCGTCTACGAATTCTGGCCCGAACCGGGCGGAGTCCTCGTCTACGGCATCCCCAACTTCAAAATGCGCAAGAACATCGTCGATGAGTACATCGCCTACCTCGAAGCTCTCGGCGTGAAGTTCGTCTGCAACACCTATGTCGGCAAAGACATCACACTCGACGACATGCTCGCGAACGAATTCGATGCGGTCTTCCTCGGGACCGGCGCCGGCGTCGGCAATCAGATGGAAATCGATGGCGAAACCCTCCAGGGCGTCTATTCCGCCACCGAGTTCCTCGTGCGTGGAAACCTGGAAGCGGAAGCCCTCCCCGAACAGTTCCGCGAACCCCTCCCGGCGCTGAAGGACGTTGTCGTCATCGGCGGCGGCGATACCTCCATGGACTGCGTCCGCACCGCCGTCCGCCTCGGCGCCGAGCGTGTGAGCTGCGTGTACCGCCGGACCGAAGCCGAAATGCTCGGCCGCGGTGA
>CALFYR010000645.1 GCA_937954195.1 uncultured Dehalococcoidia bacterium | reverse complement strand
CGGACCTATCCAGCACCCGCGCATTCGGCCCGGCGTCCGGCCACACGTCCACCAAAAGCCAAATCCCGCCCGGGAGCGGTGCGGCCCGCGCGCGGCGCATGCCATTGGACGGGATGGCCCGGAATTCCCACTCCCCCGCCTCCGTCAGTCGCCACGTCGGTAGCGTGTCGGCCTCCGTCCTTTCGGCCACTAGGTATGGCGCCCCAAGGTGGTCGACGTGGAGGATCGTCACCTCCCCTGGGTCTAGGTTCGCAGGGAGGTCGGCGACGAAGCTCGCAACGAGCGGTGGGCCGGGCTTGGGCGCTAGCGACACGGCAAACATCCTACCGCAAGCCCCTCCCCGCACCCTTCGCTAGAATCACCTCAATGGGCAAAGAACCGATCGTCGATTTCGGCTTCCGCAAGGATGGCGAGCCCCAGAAGGCCGCGGCCGCGCCCCTGCCTCCCCAGCCCACTGCGGCCCCCGCGCCACAGGTCTCCGAACGCTTCCGCCAGAAGGCCGAACAGTGGAAGCGCAGCCTGCTCGATGTCACCCGCCGAAACCGCGGCATCAACTTCAAAGCCGGCCGCTCCACCCTCAAACTCCCCGCCCTCTCGGCAGACCTCTGGGATACGCTCCTCGTCAACGAAGGCGGCACCGGATTCGATGCCCGCAACTTCGCCCCCGATGCACCCTCCCCCGCCGAAGACGACCGCGCGAAGGAAGCCTTCGATGCCGCCCGCCGCCTCGTCGAACGCGCCCGCCTCGCCGACCGCGAACAGGGCATCCAGGTCCTCTTCGCTGCCCTTGGCTGGCTCTCCTGGGTCGATTCCGATGGCCACCAGCTTCGCTCGCCCTTGGTCCTCATCCCCATCACCCTCCAGTACGACCGCCAGGACCAGGAAGTCCGCATCGATGCCGCCGCCGATGACCCCCCCGAGGTCAACCCCTCGCTCGCCTACCTCCTCGCCGCCCAGTACGGCCTCCGCCTCCCGGAACTCGAAAACGACGAAGACGGCACCCCCATCCACGCCTCCTTCGCCGCATTCCTCGATGCGGCCCGCGCCGTCGTCGCGAAACAGGTCGGCTGGCTCGTCGAAGAAGGCGATCCCGTCGTCGATGTCTTCGCCTTCGCCAAGCTCGCCATGGTCGATGAGATCGACCATTCCCTCGCCCGCCTCGCGAACCACCCCCTCCTCCAGCGCATGGCCGGCGATGCTCAGGTCGAGCCGCCCCCCGAGGAGGACCCCTCCCCCCTCGATGAGCGCTATCCGCCCGGCGCTCTCCACACCGTCGTCGATGCCGATGCCTACCAGCTGCAGGCCGTCGCCTGGGCAGCCGAAGGCCGCAGCTTCGTCATCGAAGGCCCGCCCGGCACCGGCAAAAGCCAGACCATCACCAACATCATCGCCGAGCTCCTCGCCCAGGGTAAGCGCATCCTCTTCGTCGCCGAAAAGCGCGTCGCCCGCGAGGTCGTCCTCGATAACCTGGCTTCCTCCGGCCTCTCCGAAGCCGCCCTCCACCTCGCCGCCAACGCCAACACCGCCAACCGCGCCGATGCCAAGGCCCAGGTCATCAAGGAGATCATCGATACCCTCGATGCCGGCCCCCCGCCACCCGCCCAGGATGCCGCCCTCCCCGACCGCTACGCCGAGATGCGCAACCGCCTGAACGCCTACGCCAACGCTATCGGCCAACCGCTCGGCGAAGGCGACTGGACCACCGTGTACGAAGTCATCGGCATAGCTGAACAACTCCGCGCCGACCGCTGCGAGGTCCCCATCCCCCCAATCGCCGGCAAGACCCGCTTCTGGCTCGACGACGTCATGGAAGAAGCGAAAACCCTCGACGCATTCAAACCCGCCGAACTCGCCCCCATGGCCGGCCCCTGGTCCGCCCTCCGCTGGACCACGTACGACCCCGGCAAGGCAGCGCAGCTCAAGTCCGCGCTCGAAGGCATCGCCTCACTCCCCGCTCGCATCTCCGAACTCGCCAACCCCGCGCTCCCGCCCGGACAGGATGCTTCCGCCCGCACCCCGGAATCCCTCTCCGCATTCACCCAACGTCTTGAGGACGTCGCCGCCTACCGCAAGAAAGCCGGTTCCTTCCTCCGCTTCGTGAACCCCGGCTACTACTCCGCGAAAGGCAACTTCGAGAAGTACCTGGCCGATGGCTACCGCGAAACCGGCTCCGAAGGCGCCGCCGCGAAAGCCCTCCGCGCACTCGAGGCCGAGCTCGCCGCGGCTGCCCCCATCCTCTCCGAAGCCTTCGGCCCCGATGCCCCACACGCCGCCCCCGTCGGCGAACAGGCAACCTGGGCCGAAACCCTCCTCCGCGATTTCGACGCGCTCCCCGTCCTCACCGAAATCGCCACCGTCCTCGCCAACCTGGAGCGCATGGAGCTCCGGCCCGCCGCCACCGCCATCCTCGCCGACCCCGCGAACCTCGGTCGCCTCGAAGCGAAACTACGCGCCTCCATCTACGCTGGCTGGGCCGCCCAGTCGCTCACTGGCGAACTCGCCACCACCCCCGCCCAGCACGAGCGTCTCGCCGCCAGCTTCGTCCGCCTCGATAAGGAGATGATCGGTTGGTCTCGCGGCACCGTCCTCGGCGAAGTCCGTGCCCGCCGCCCCCGCTCCGTGAACCACTCCGCCATGGCCCCCCTCGTGAAGTACCACCGCGCGAAACGCCGGCCCTCCCTCCGCACCATGCTCGGCAACTCCCGCGATGCCGTGCAGATCCTCAAGCCCTGCCTTCTCATGAGCCCGCTCGCCGCCGCCCAGTATCTCTGCCACGGCCCCCAGAAGACCTTCCAGTTCGATGTCGTCATCGCCGATGAAGCGAGCATGATCCCCACCGCCGACATGGTCGTCGCCCTCTCCCTCGCCCCCCAGGCCATCATCGTCGGCGACTCCAAGCAGATGCCGCCCACCAACTTCTTCAATAAGGAAATCGCCCCCACCGGCGACGAAGAAGAAGAGGACATCACGTTCGAAAGCATCCTCGATGAG
>CALFYR010000644.1 GCA_937954195.1 uncultured Dehalococcoidia bacterium | reverse complement strand
TGATCGTCGACAATCAGTACTACGCCTTCTCCTCTGTGTTCTTCTACGCCAACACATCCGCGCTGCTGCTCAACGGGCGCGTGAACAATCTCGAGTACGGTTCCTACGCACCCGGCGCGCCCAACGTGTTTCTCGACGATGAAGCATTCCGCCGCGTCTGGAAAGACATGCGCCGCCGTTACCTGTTGGTGGAGCATCCGCGGCTTCCCCGCATCATCGAACTCGTGGGACGCGAATTCCTGTTTGAAGTAAAGACCAGCGGAGGGAAGCATCTCTTCACGAACATGCCCCTTGCGGAGGCCCGCTGATGCGCATCACCATCGATGCCACTTCGCTGCTGCTCCGCAGCGCCGGCGTCAAAAGCTACACCTACCATTGGATGAAAGCTCTGCGCCACATCGCGGGCACCGATAGCATTCTCGGCTTTCCGCTGCTGAACACGATTGGCGAATTGCACCACGACAGATCGATGCTTCCCCTGTGGGCCACCTATCCACGCCTGGCGATGTTGTATGCCACCCGCCTTGGCCCCTCGGTTCTCGACACCTTCCTGAAGGGCTCCGATATCTTTCACGCCTCGAATCAGATTCACCATGCCCCGCGGGAAGCGCTGCTCACCGCAACCATCCACGATCTGACTTGCTGGAAAATGCCGGAACTTCACACAGCCGCGAACGTCGCCGCTGACCAGCGCTTCGCCGATCGCATCCTGAAACGCGCCCATGGTTTGATCGCCGTGTCCGACGCCACGCGCGAGGACGCCATCGACCTGCTGGGAATCGACGAGGATCGTATCGAGACCATTCATTCCGGTGTCAGTGATGCGTTCTTCCACGTCTCCGTGGAGGAAGTTCTGGCGATCAAGGAAGATCTGGGACTAGACAAGCCGTACGCACTGTTCGTCGGCACCGTGGAGCCGCGCAAGAACCTGGATCGCCTCCTCGACGCCTGGCTCGGCCTCGATTCCGATTTGCGACGCGAGTTCGAACTCATCATCGCCGGCCCCATCGGATGGGCGCCGGAGACGGAGAAGCGGCTTGGTGCGGGTGCGGCAGGCGTCCGCCGTTTGGGCTACGTCGCTGAAGAAGCCCTGCCCGCGCTTACCGCTGGAGCGCTGCTGTTCGCCTATCCGTCGCTGTACGAGGGCTTTGGCTTCCCGGTGGCACAGGCGATGGCCGCTGGAGTCCCGGTTCTCACTTCCAACATCTCCGCCCTTCCCGAAGTGACGGGTGGCGATGCGGCCCTGGTGGATCCGCTCAGTGTCAACGAAATCCGCTCGGCCCTCCGGCAATTGCTGACGTCTCCATCCATGCGCGAAGACCTCGCCATCCGCGGCAAGGAGCGCGCCCAGAACTACCGCTGGTCGAAGTGCGCCCGCCGCAGCCTGCTCTTCTTCGAGCGAGTGCTGGGGCAAGCCCGGTAAGATAAAAGATCCGGCATGAATGGCGCCATCAATCAACGTTGGGAAGGAGACTACGGTTTCGTCCTGCGTACGCTTCTACTCAAGGACTTCAAGGTTCGCTATCGCAACATGTCATTGGGTGTCGGCTGGTCTCTGGCCAACCCGCTGGTGATGATGGGTGTGCTGACCTTCGTCTTCACCAAGATTTTCCCCAACACCGGCGAGAAGAACTTCCCGGTCTTCGTGCTCTGCGGGCTCATCCCTTTCAACTTCTTCACGCTGGCCTGGGCATCGGCCACCACCTCGCTGGTGGACAACGCCGGGCTCATCAAACGAACACGCTTCCCACGTGAAATTGTGCCCATCACAACGGTGTTGGGCAACGTGCTGCATTACTTGATCCAACTTGGGTTGCTGTTCTCAATGGTTCTGGTATTCGGCGATGGCATCAACCGCCATTGGGTGTGGCTTCCGCTGATTGTCGCATTGGAAGTATTGTTTGTTGTGGGTGCCGGACTGGCCTTTTCCGCCATCAACGTGTACGTGCGCGACACACGCTACGTGGTGGAGTCGATAAACGTCGTTCTCTTCTGGCTGGTTCCGATCTTCTACGGATTCGCCATCATCCCGCCCGAGTACAAGGAA
>CALFYR010000643.1 GCA_937954195.1 uncultured Dehalococcoidia bacterium | reverse complement strand
CGACACCGCGCTCCATGGGCTGGGCGAAGCCAGGCTCCTTCGTCTTGTGCGAATCGAGTTCGCGCAGGAGGGCGACGGCACGGTCTTCATTGGTGGTATTGGTGAATACACCGCCCATGTGTGAATTCTAGGTCATGCGTCAAGGCGGGCTGCTGGCCCGGCGAGTGCGCCGGCTCTAGGATGGCGGCCATGGCGAACCTGATGGACATCAAGGTCGAGCGGAATGTGGCGATCCCGATGCGCGATGGGACAGTCCTGCGCGCGGACATCTTCCGGCCTGAGCCGGAGGGCGACTACCCGGTGCTGCTGACGCGGACGCCGTACAACAAATCGATGGGCAACCTCGCGTACGGGTGGCTACAGCCCATCCGGCCGGCGAGCGAAGGCTACGTGGTGGTGGTGCAGGACGTGCGGGGGCGATTCGAATCGGAGGGGAAGTTCCACCCGTTCCACCAGGAGATCGACGACGGGTTCGACACGGTGGAGTGGTGTGCGCGGCAGCCGTGGAGCAACGGGCGTGTTGGGATGTACGGGATTTCGTATCTCGGAGCGACGCAGTGGCTGGCGGCGGCCTCGCAGGCGCCAAACCTGCAGTGCATCTTCCCATCGTTGACGGGATCTGATTACTACGATGGTTGGACGTACCGGGGCGGGGCGTTCGAGCTGGGGTTCAACCTGACGTGGGCAGCGCTGCTGCTGGGATTGCCAGAAGTGCCACGGCTCGGGCTCTCGCCGGAGGAGATGGGCGCGGCGATGGGAGGGCTGGCTCCGGTGGCCGCGAACCCGTTCGGGGCGCTGAACCACCTGCCGATCGCGGAAGCACCACCGTTCGCGAACCCGAAGGTGGCGTCGTATTACCGGGAATGGCTCAAGCACCCGACGCGCGACGCGTACTGGGAACCGGTGACGATCGAGGCCGCGCATCCCCGCATCCACACGCCGGCCTACAACCTTGGCGGATGGTACGACCTGTTCATGCGGGGGACGTTGCGGAACTACGCCGGGATGCGAGCGAACGGCGCGACGGATGTGGCTCGGAACGGCCAGAAGTTGATCGTGGGGCCGTGGTCGCATGGGGCGACGTTGACGGCGGGGGTTGGGTCGCGGGTCTTCGGGGCTAGTTCGCAGGTGTTGCTCGAAGACCTACATATGCGCTGGTTCGACAAGTGGTTGCGTGACCGGGAGACGGGTATCGATACGGAGCCGCCCGTACGAGTGTTCACCATGGGCGTGAACCGGTGGGATACGTACGCCGATTGGCCGCCACCTGAGGCGACGTTCACGAGGTACTACCTGCATTCGAACGGGCGCGCGGCGACGATGTATGGCGATGGCGTGCTTTCGACGGACGAACCGGGGAGCGAGCGGCCGGACCACATCGTGTACGACCCGTTGAACCCGGCCCCGACTGTTGGCGGGGCATTGTTCCCGTATCCGCTGGAGGTTCCGCCGGGGCCGTTCGACCAGACGGCCGTGGAGCAGCGGGCGGACGTGCTGTGCTACACGAGTGCGGCGCTGGACCGGGACGTGCAGGTAACGGGCCCGATCGAGGTGACGCTGTGGGTAGCGAGCACGGCGACCGATACGGACTTCACGGCCAAGCTGGTGGATGTGTTCCCCGATGGGACGGCGTTCAACCTGACAGACGGGATCATCAGGGCGCGGTACCGGGACGGGTTCGAACAGGCGCGGATGCTGGAACCCGGGACGCCGGTGCAGGTGACAATCGACCTGGCCGGGACTTCGAACGTGTTCGCGAGGGGGCACCGGATCCGGCTGGAGGTGAGCAGTTCAAACTTCCCGAGGTTCGACCGGAACACGAACACTGGCGCGGCCAACATCGCGACTGACCGCGACGCGCGTGTGGCTACGAATACCGTGCTGCACGACGCGGCGCACCCGAGCTTCGTGACGCTACCGTTGGTGGCGTCTGGATGAGCGAGGTGGAGACGATACGGGTGAAGCTGCTGCGGGACGGCGCGCGGGTCCCGGTCCGGGCGACGGCGCTGGCCTCCGGGTTCGACATTCACGCGTGCATCGAGGAGCCGATTGAGGTGGGCCAGCGCCCGGTCGTGATAGCGACGGGCATTGCGATGGAGGTGCCACCGGGGCTGGATGCGCAGTTCCGCCCCAGGAGTGGTCTTGCGCGGCAGGGCGTGCTTTCGACGTTCGGGACGCTGGATGCGGACTACCGGGGCGAGATCATGATCACGATGTACACCGTAGCTCCGGACATTCGGTACACGGTGCAGCCGGGTGACCGGATTGCGCAGCTTGTGGTGACGCGTCTCGCGGCGGTGGAGTTCGCGGAGGTGGAGGCGCTGACGGATACCGTCCGGGGAGCCGGCGGGCACGGGAGCACCGGGCGGTGAACTACGTGTACGTGGTCGCGGGGGCGTGTGTCGGCGCGCCGCTGCGGTACTTCATCGGGACGCACGTGAAGGCGGGAGCGCTGGGCTCGTTTCCGCTGGGGACGTTCCTGGTGAACGTGACAGGGTGTCTGCTGATCGGGTTCATCCTCGGGCTGGCCGAATCGCGCGATGCGATCTCGCGGGAGGCCCGGCTGTTGCTGGTAACGGGGTTCCTCGGGAGCTACACGACGTTTTCGGCGCTGGGATGGGAGACGTACGACCTGGGGCGGACGGACGAGCTCCCCCTGGCCATCGGGTATGCTGTTCTGAGCCTGGTGGTTGGCATTGTGGCGGTGTGGGCCGGAGTGCAGGCTGCGCGGCTGTGACCACTGGTATGTAAACCGCGATCCGGTATCGTTAGGAAGTTACGCCCACAGAGGTTCATGGATCATGTCTTACGAAATTGACGAGCTCGTACCCGATGCGGCTCGCGTCGAGCGGCCCGAATTTGCCAGCGGCGACACCGTCCGCGTCCACGCGAAGGTTGTTGAAGGCGAGAAGGAACGCATCCAGGTGTTCGAAGGCGTCGTCATCCGGCGGCGCAGCAAGGGCATGGTTTCGAACTTCACGGTGCGAAAGATCGCGAGCGGCGTCGGCGTGGAGCGCACGTTCCCGTTGAACAGCCCGCGCGTGGATAAGATCGAGGTGGTTCGCCGGGGCAAGGTCCGCCGGAACAACCTGTACTATCTGCGTGGCCTGACCGGTAAGGCGGCGCGCATTAAGGAGAAGCGGTTCTAGGAGCCGTTCTTCGGTTGGTGAATGAGGCCCCGTTCGTATGGACGGGGCTTTTTGTTGGGTGGCTGGCGCGGGGCATTTCGTTGGCTCGCGCCAGCGCCCACGGAGGGGCGCGACTAC
>CALFYR010000642.1 GCA_937954195.1 uncultured Dehalococcoidia bacterium | reverse complement strand
GTGGACCCGGAGGACGAAGAGGCAGCCCGCCTCGCGGTGGAAGCCATCAAGGAAATCCGGGCAGAATTGCGCGCAGAGCGCCAGGCGAGTTGAGGGTCGTTGTCGATGCGAGCGCGTTCGGAGCGGCGTTCGGCAATGCCCGCGGCCTGGCTGCACGCGTGATCGCGGTGGGCGTTGCTGGCCAGTACCAGATCATCATCTCGGAGGAAATCCTCAACGAGGTGCGGCGGCTCCCGGCCAAGCCACATATCGCCACCAATCGCGGCTTCGATCTGGCGGCCGCGAACCGCCTTATCGCGTCGCTTCGGCCGACCGTCGTGCGGGGCCCGCTCAAGACTCCAAGCGCGCGAGTGCGTGATAGTGAGGACGAACATGTGCTGGCGTTCGCACTCACCGTCGGGGCGGACATCATCCTGTCGCAGGACAACGACCTCCTCAGCCTCGGTAACGTCGATGGAATCCCCGTGATGGGCGTGCAGCTTATGGCGTACACGCTCGGGATTCGCCACTAGCGGGCGGGGGCGCCTGCTTCGAGGTCGACCGTGACGACGGGGCCTTCGACTTCGTCCTTGACGGCATCGAGGGTAGGTTGGCCTTTGACCCAGGCGGCGAGGCCGGACTGATCGAGGTCGTTCGGGACGTAGATGAGGTCGGCATGCTGGTCGTGGGCGTATTCGGCGAGTGTTTCGGCGGAGTTGGAGGATGGCAGCCAGCCGAAGGCTTCGACGCCCTCGGCGCGCGCAGCTTCGACGGTGTGCTGGAGCCAGCCGCGCCCGGCCTTTTCGAGCTGCGCCGGGTCCAGGCGATTGTCGAACTGCTCCTGTTCGCCATCGGCGGACCACCAGGTGGGCAGGGGCGAGGCGCCGGCGGCGCCGAAGCGGGAGGCGGCATCGGCATCGTAGAAGATGAGCCGGGCGCCTAGGCGTTTGGCGGATTCGGTTGCGATGCGGTCGATCGGGCGGTAGCGCTCGTTTTCGCCGGTGTAGGCAAGAATGCAGGTGGGTTTCCCGGCCATTGGTCACTCCTTGGTGCGTGATCGTGGTGACACCGTACGAGGGGGATGGTTTCACGCGGATCAGCGGGGCTGGCGCGGGGGTTGCAAGTTGCTTGCGGTGGGGTGCGTAGCGTGATGCAACTTGCTCTATACTTCGGCCGCACGCGCACCTGCGCACTGGAGTTAGACCGTGTCTCAAACTGTTGTTGTCTCTGATGAGGGCCATGTCCGAACCGTGCGAATGAACCGCCCTGAAGTGAAGAACGCCGTGAACCAGGAGCTCGCGTGGAGCGTGCTCGGGGCGATCGAAGATGCGATGAACGATGACAACGTGTGGCTGATTTGCCTGACGGGTTCGGGCGACGCGTTTTGTTCGGGGTTGGACCTTCGGGGGAGCGAGGACTTCAACACGAAGACGCCGCAGAACGCGCAGCTGGACGACCTTGGCTGGGTGAGCCAGTTCCTGCTCACGCTTCGGCAGAAGGTGGAGAAGCCGATCATCGGTGGGCTGAACGGTGTGGCGGTTGGGGCGGGGCTCTCGCTGGCGCTTGCGACGGATATCCGGTTGATGAAGCGGAGCGCGCGGATCCTGGCGGGGTACCCACGGATTGGCGGTTCGCCTGATGGCGGCATGACGTTCACGCTTTCGCAGGCGCTGGGGTATGAGCAGGCGATGCGGTTCTTGCTCGAATCCAAGACGGTGGATGCCGAGGAGGCGCTGCGGCTCGGGCTCGTCGGCGAGGTGGTGGACGACGACAAGTGGGATGCGCGGTTGAGCGAGTACTGCCAGCAGCTGTGCTCGGTCGTTTCGCCGATCACGATGCGCCTGACGAAGCGGACGGTTTCGCGGGCGACGACGGCGATCGACCTTGAGGCACAGTGCCGGCTGGAGCTCGGCAGCATTCGGATGGCGTTTGCGAGCGAGGACGGCAAGGAAGCGCGGCGGGCGTTCATGGAGAAGCGTCCGCCGGTGTTCACGGGGAAGTAGCTAAGGGAAGGCGAAAGGTGCGAGTGGGTTCGTGCTGATGCGGCCCACTCGGGCCGAAACGGTCCGTTAACCGGTGGCGGGCAGAGTGCGGCCCGTCCCCGGCAAACGGTCACCATGGGGCAAACGTGTTTGATCGTGGTCAGGCCCGAGGGCGGGCTGAGTACGGGTTGGGGCGCAGGCCGGGGTGCGCCCCCTCTTTAGGTGAAAGGCGAAAGTGGAAAGGTGCGAGTGTTACCGGGTTGCGGCGAGGACGAAGCGCTCGGTGAGTTCGCGGCGAGTTTCGTCATCCGCAAGGGCTCTCAGGGCGCGGAGGGTTTCCGGGAAGAATTCGGCGACGCGTGTGTTGCCTTCCAGGAAGTAGGACTGGAACACCCAGGCACCATGCAGGCGGCCCTGCCACCAGAGGTCCATCGCCGCCCGGCATTCGTCAGCTGGCATCGGCATGTGTTCGCGGTAGCCAGCGACGTACTGCTCCATCTGCGGGCCTTCCATGAGTCGCGAGAAGCTCATTGAACGGAGGACCTCCCAGAGCCGAGGTCGCACTCCGAACAACTCCCAGTCCGTTACTGCCACCACGAGGCTCCCGCGAAACAGCAACTGCTGATCGTGGTAGTCGCCATGCGACGGACTCCGCGTCAGCCCGCGTTCCGAAAGCAGCTTCCCACGAGTCGCGAGGAGCCGTCGCTGGAACTCCAGTCCTTCGATGATCGCCGGCTCCGCGCGCTGTTCCCGGGCCGCCTCAACAATCCGGTCGAGGTTCGCCAGTGACCAGTCAACCGGTATCTCTCGCGGGGGCGCCGCCTCAATTGATTCAGGGAAGTCGAGCAGGACCCGGTGGATGCGTCCATGCATCTCGCCGGCGGCGAACACTTCGGCGGCGCTCATCGCTCCGCGGTGTGGGGCGACGCCTTCAATCCACGGAAACACCGCCCAGTTCGCCCCTTCCATCGTGGCCACGGAAGCGCCACGGAGTGTCCGCTCGGCGATGGCCACAGGGATGCCCCGGTCGGCGGCCCACGCCACCAACCGATGCTCTTGCTCGATCCGCTCGCGCGGCAGGGTCTCACGGTGCTTCCGCACGAACCGGGGCCCCCGGTCGGTCTCCACGCGGTAGTTCCAGTTCAACGTCCCGGTTGCAACAAGCTCCGGCGCCGAGATGGCTGCCAGGCCGTACTGCGCGAGGACCGCTTCCACGGAATCGTCCATGCCGGGAGAGGATACATGGGCGCGAATGGGGGGCCGATCGGCCGTGGGCAGATGGCCGCGTTCGTGGTGCGATGGCGCCATGAGTACATCACCTGTCCTTCAGTACCGGATAGCCATGCCGATGGGCGAGGCGGAGGCGACGCTTCGACTGGCCCTTCAGAACGAGGGGTTCGGCATCCTGACCGAGGTGGATGTGCAGGCGACGCTGCGGGCAAAGCTGGGCATCGAGACGCCCCCGCACCGGCTGCTGGGAGCTTGTAACCCGAAGATTGCGCACGCGGCGATCGAGGCGCAGCCAGCCGTTGGGGCGTTCCTGCCGTGCGGCATCGCCATCCGGCAAGGTGCGACGCCGGAGGAGACGCTGGTTTCGTTGCAGAACCCGGCGCTGATGGCGAGTTTGTTCGAGGTGCCGGGTCTGACAGAGGCGGCGCGGGACGCGGAGTTGCGTTTGACAGCCGCGCTGGAGTCGGTTGGGGCGCCGTTGTAGGGAGAGAGGGAGAGAGGGAGAGAGGGAGAGAGCCGGGGTTCGGACGGTTTGGGCGAGTGGTCGCGATGCAACGCTAATGACGAATGCCTGCCGAGCCGCTACCCTCCCTCACCATGAGTGACATTGCGTTTGCCAAGATCAATTTTCGAGTGAGGGACCTGGATGCCGCCGTTGCGTTCGCGCGCGATACGCTCGGCGCCACCGTCATCCGGGAGAAGTCGACGATTTCGTTTGGGGAGATGGCGATGGTGCAGCTGGGCGGGCTGGTGATGGAGATCATCGCGCCATCGAGCCCTGATAGCCCGCTCGCGGGGCTGATTGAGCGCAGGGGCGAGGGTATCGATTCGATCGGGTTTACGGTGCCGGATGTGCAGGCGGCCTCGGATGGGCTCGAGGCGAACGGGGCGCGGATGATCGGGAGCCAGGGCGGCCCTGCCGACGACATGGCGTGGATGCACCCGAAGAACCCGCTTGGGCTCTCGCTGGAGCTGTTGCGGCGGGATTTCTGGGCGGAGGCGGCGAAGCCGCAGTAGGGCGCCCGAGAGCGAGTTGCGAGTTCCGAGTGACGCAGAAACGCCCCGGCGGTTGACCGGGGCGTTTCTCATGCTCGGCTCGAAGCGGGAAGGGTTATCCGGCCTCGCCGATATCGCGGAAGGTGGTTTCGTACACGATCTGGGTCAGGCGGTTGTGGTGCCTGGCCAGCGCCATCTCGAGGAGGATGGCTTTTTCGCCCATTTCGATCATCTTCCAGATGTCGACTTCGCCGGGGCGGCTGGATTCATCGACGAGTTCATCGGCCTTTTCGGCGAAGACGCGGTGTTCTTCGCGCTGCTGGTCGACCATGTTCAGGAGGCGTGGCTCCTGGGTTTCGGCGATGTTGAGCGGGGAATCCGGGAGCTCGGCGGACCAGATGTGGCGGCGGATATCGGCGCGCGCATCGGCGATGAGCTGGCGGAAGGCGCTCTGCCAGGATTGGGGCTGGTGTGCGTGGAAGGGAAGGCGTGCCGCATGGCGAAGCTTTTCGCGCGCATCCCCCAGCGGGTCCTTGATGGAGAACGAAGATCCATCATTGCCAGTCGGCGAGAACGTTCCAGAGTACACAGTCATCGACAGCCTCCTTTGAGACCGAAAGGCCGGACGGGGCCGGCGAACGGAATGTTGGGAGGGCAGTGGCCCTCCGAAAGCCTGCGAGGTTAGCTGACGGGTTCGGCGTCGGAAGTCGCCGTCCTTTCCGCAACGGAAGGATTCACCCCAAGGGAATGGTTCCCCCGCCCCCACGGTAGGTCCGTGGGGTTCGGCAGAAACCACCTTACACCCGGGAGTCAATATTGGGATCTCCCGGATCGTAAAGATGGCATTGCAAAAGCATTACAGGCCCTAGGAGAAAGGGAGAAAGGGAGAAAGGGAGAAAGGGAGAAAGGGAGAAAGGGAGAAA
>CALFYR010000641.1 GCA_937954195.1 uncultured Dehalococcoidia bacterium | reverse complement strand
ACCTCCCATCCTACCGGTCCCGGTCAACAACAGGACCGCCAGTTCTGAACTCCCCCTCTCCCGCAGCGTCGGGAGAGGGGTTGGGGGGTGAGGGCCTACCCCACCATCCCGGCAGCCCGGAACCCCGCCGCCTGCTCCCCATCGAACCCGATCTCCCGCAGAATGTCGTCCGTGTGTTCGCCCAGCGCCGGCGCCGCCCGCTGAATCCGCGTCGGCGTGCCGCTCATCTCCACGATCGGCCGCGGCCCGCGCAGCGGCCCCAGCAGCGTGTGGTCGTATTCCTGGAAGAACTCGTTCGCCAGCACCTGCGGGTCCTCCCACAGCTCATCGATAAACCGCAGCGGCCCGCAGGCGATGTCTTTCGCATCCAGGTAGGTAATCCACTCCGCGTTCGTCCTCTGCAAGAACTTCTCCTCGCAGATCTTCATCAGCTCCTGGCCCACCTCACGCAGCTTCGCCGTATCGAACCCCGGCTCGTACCGTGGGTCGCGGATATCCAGCGCCTCCCGGAACCGCGCCCGCGGACCCGGTCCCAGGCACCCGACGATCACGTACCCGTCCTTCGTCTGGTACGGCCGGTAGTAGATGTTCCCGGCCAGTTCCGGCATCGCCGCCCGTCTCTCCGCGTAGATCTCCTCGATCGAAGCGCCACGTGCCCGCGCCGCGTCCAGGCGCTCGAGCCGTAGCTGCTTCGGCTCCGTATCCATCGCCACGATCTCCCGCGAACCCGCCTGGATCGTCAGCGCCGTCAGCAGCAGCGACGTATTAATCGCCTGCCCCTCCCCCGTCTTCTCCCGGTGATAAAGCGCCGCCGTAATCCCCCACGCCAGCGCCACGCCGCTAATCACGTCGGCCGGTGCGAACCCGATCTGCATCGGCAGACCGTTCTGCACGTTCGGGTTCGACGTCGTGAGCCCGCTCATCGCCTGCGCCACAATGTCGTACCCGCGGCGCATCGCGTCCGGCCCCTTCTTCCCGAACGCCGTGTTCTCCGCGTAGATGATGTTCGGCTTGATGCGCTTCGCCGACTCGTAGTCGATCCCAAGCGCCTCCGGCACACCCGGCCGGTAGTTCGTCAGCAACACATCCGCCCACCGGATCAGCGCATCCCGGATCTGGCCCGATTCCGGGTTCTTGAAGTCGAGCGCGATATCCCGCTTGCCCCGGTTCTGCGTCAGGAACGCTTTCGATTCCTTGGGGATGATTTCCGCCTGCAATCGCCACGGCTCCCCCTCGAGGGGCTCCACCTTCACAACATCCGCGCCCATCTCCGAAAGCAACGAACCGCACAGCGGCCCGGCAATGATCTGCGTGCAATCAAGTATCCGGACTCCCTCAAGGGCCCCTGGCATAGACAAACTCCATCAGAGCAATAGGTTAGGTAGGGGTGAATCATACGCACCGAACGCCATTCGGTACGCGCCCGCCACCCACGTTGGTGGAACCGCGACCGGCAAGGGAGCGGCGGAGCAAATCCCCCACCGGCCTCGCTCAAAAGGTGCGATCGCCACGCCCACCGCCCGAATTCCCCACCTATGGGACAATCCACCCAATGCCCCAATTCGATGCCATCGTCGTCGGCGCCGGTCCCGCCGGCAGCACCGCCGCCCGCGAACTCGCGGCCGCCGGCGCTCGCGTCCTCGTCGTCGATCGCGTCGAATTCCCGCGCTACAAGGCATGCGGCGGCGGCATCCCTCTCCGCACCGAACGCCTCCTCCCCTTCCCCATCGATACCGTCGTCGAAGACTCCGTCTCGCTCCTCGATGTCGCCTACCGGGGCAAGCACCGCTTCGTCCGTGATTCCGACGCGCCGTTCGCCCACATGGTCATGCGCGACCGCTTCGATGCCCTCCTCCTCGACCAGGCGCAGAGGGCCGGCGCCGAATTCCGCCCCGGCACCGTCGTGCGCTCGCTCGAACGCAACGGCGCAGTCGCCGTGAAAGCCGAGGGCTTCGAAGCTATCGCCGACTATCTCGTTTGCGCCGATGGCGCGCACTCCCCGGTCGGAAAGATGGCCGGGCTCGGCGAAGGCATCGCCGAATGCGCCGCCTGGGAGGTCGAAGTCGCGGCGCCCTCGCTCCGGCGCCGCTCGTACCGTGCCACAGCCCTCATCGAACTCGGCTACAACCCGTGGGGCTACGCGTGGGTCTTCCCCAAGCGCAACGTGCTCTCCATCGGCATCGTCCTCCCGCCCGACCAGGCGCCCGACATGAAGGACCACGTCCGCGCCTACCTCTCCCGCCTCGGACTCGAAGACGCCCCCGTCGATATCCAGCGTGGCCACAAGATCCGCTTCCGACGTGGCGATGAACCCATCGCCAACTCGTTCGCGGTCCTCGCCGGCGACTCCGCCGGCCTCGCCGACGAGTTCACCGAAGAGGGCATCTACTACGCCATCGAATCCGGCCGCATCGCCGCTCGAAACATCCTCCGCGGACTCGGCGGCGGCTCGCTCGCCAACTACCAGCGCGATATCAACCGCGAAGTCATGCCCGAACTCCGCGCGGCCCGACAGATCGGCTTCATGTTCTATGGAATGTTGCGCCGCGTCCCACGGCCCTGGATGGTCGCCAGCAGCAAGTTCCCCTACCTCTGGGATGCCTTCTTCGCCGTCCAGAAGGGCGAATCCACCTACGCCCGCGAAGTCGGCCGCTTCCCGGTGCTCCCCGGTATCGCCGCCCGGATGCTCAGGTGACGTATAGCCCGGCGGAAATCATCGAGCTCCTCTCGCCGGTCTACGGTCGCCCGCACCACATGCCCAGCCACGACCCCCTCGCCGAGCTCATTCTCACGGTCCTCTCCCAGAACACAGCAGATACCAACAGTGGCCGCGCCTTCGTCCAGCTCATGCGCCGCTACCCCTCGTGGGACGCGATCGCCGACCCCCCCCTCGACGAGTTGATCGCCACCATCCAGCCCGGCGGCCTCGCGCCGCAAAAGTCCCCCCGCATCCAGGCCATCCTCCGTGCCGTCCGCGAACGCTCCCCCGATTGGGACCTCTCATTCCTCGAAACCATGCCGCTGGAGGAAGCCCGCGCCTGGCTCCGCGCCCTTCCCGGCGTCGGCCCCAAGACGGTCGCCTGCGTGCTCCTCTTCTCCCTCGGCCGGCCCGCCCTCCCGGTCGACACGCACGTCGAACGCGTCTCCAAGCGCCTCGCCCTCATCCCCGAAAAAGCTACCGCCGACCAGGCCCACACCCT
>CALFYR010000640.1 GCA_937954195.1 uncultured Dehalococcoidia bacterium | reverse complement strand
GGCTACCTCGGGTGAAGCGATCACGACGGCGCCGCCCCCGTCGGAAACCATGCAGCACTCGAGGAGGTGCAGCGGATCGGCGATCATGCGCGAGTTGAGCACGTCCTCGACCGTGATGTCGTTGATCCCGACGAACTCGAGGTCGGTCATCGCCTGGACGGCTTCCGGGTTCCGCATCGCGTGGGCGCGGGTGGCGACAGAGATGCGGGCGAGCTGCTCGCTGGTCGTCCCGTATTCGTGCATGTGGCGGCGCGCGACCATCGCGTAGTTTGCGATGAGCGTCGTGCCCCACATGTCAG
Organism: uncultured Dehalococcoidia bacterium; assembly: GCA_937954195.1. Lineage (GTDB taxonomy): Bacteria > Chloroflexota > Dehalococcoidia > Tepidiformales > Tepidiformaceae > Amarobacter. Next base: position 2,020 of record CALFYR010000640.1, on the reverse strand, counting down.
TCATGTTGGAGAGCGGGCTGGCGGCGCCGCCACCCATACCACCCCCCATCGAACCAATGCGCCGGCTGTCGCTGTGCGCAGTGCTTCCATAGGTGAGCAATGCCACCTTGCACTTGCCGGCGGCAATATCGCGTTTCGCGTGGGCTGCGTGGAATTCGTACGAACTGCCGCCGACAGCCGTCGTATCGATGACCGTCGGCTTGAAGCCCATGTATTCCGCCAGGCTGAGGCCGGACATGCCCGCTCCGTCCTGGGCATCGTAGAGACCATCCACATCCGACCACGAGAGACCAGCATCGGCGAGTGCCTTCGCGGCGGATTCGGCCTTAATCTGGAGCGCCGTAACGCCCGGGGCCTTCCGCTTGGGGTACTCGTAGATGCCGACAATCGCGGCATCTCGCTTCTGAGAAACCATTCGGCGTACTCCTTTGACACGGCGACGAAATCTGCGCCGCCCTATCCGTTCCGGGACTCTACGTTTCGCGCCGGAGCGGCGTCAAACGAACGTGGCGCGAGCTTTGCGCCTCTGCTAGCGTCCCGCGCGATGACGCTGATAACCCTCGGGATCAGTTGGCTCCTGGGACTCGTGGCGGTGGGCGCCTTCTCCGCGCCCTGGTGGATGGGTGCCGCCTGGATCCTTGCCATCCTGCCGGTCCTTCTGGTGAAGACGGGAGCTCGCATGCCGATCGCGCTGTTGAGCCTCGTGAGTGCCGGGGTAGCCGGCGCACTCCTTGCCCACGCCATGGATGTCGAGACGCCTCCGGTCGCGTCCTACCTGGGCGAGGACGCGGAGATCATCGGCGTTGTCGTTTCCGAACCGGACCCGGGCAGGGTATCCACGGGCTATGAGCTGCGTATCGATGAACTCGTGGTCTCGGGCCGAACCGTCCGGGACCCGGGCATCGTGCTAGTCACCCTCCACCAATACGCCGAGCACCTCCCCGGCGACCGACTGCGCCTTTCGGGAACGCTCGATGAGCCGCCGGTCTTCGATGGATTCGACTACCGAAGCTACCTGCGCAGCCGAGGCATCTGGGCGACCATGCTCTTCCCTGAGGTCGAGGTAGTCGAGCAGGGTGGTGCGACGCTCTCACGCAGCCTCACACGGCTCAGGCTCGCCCTCGATGCATCGCTCCAGAGGACGCTCCCCGAACCAGAAGCGTCGCTCGGTGCGGGCATTGCCTTCGGCCGCGACGGCAACCTTTCGATGGCCCGCAAGGAGGACTTCAACGCATCCGGACTGCGGCACCTGGTTGCAGTTTCTGGCTCGAACATGTCGATGGTTGCCGCGCTGACTGTGGCGTTGTCGGTCCCGGTGGTCGGCCGGCGCTGGGCGTGGGTTCCCGCTGCCGTGACCATCCTGCTCTACCTGCTGGTCGCGGGATTCTCTCCGAGTGTCGTTCGAGCAGGCATCATGGCGGGCGTCCTACTCGCCGGGGGCGCGATCGGCCGGCCCCAAAGCGGAATGCCGGCGCTGGCGGCGGCGTTTGTGTTCATGACCGCGCTGAACCCGCGCGACGCGCTTGAGCCCGGGTTCCAGCTCAGCATGGCGGCAACAGCCGGGCTCCTCACTATCGGGCCGTGGATGACCCACCTGCTCGAACGTTGGTCGCGAGGGCTGCCGTATGCGAACCCACCCGTGTGGGTCTGCGAGGTCGCCGGGCTTTCGGTCACAGCGAGCGTCGTAACCACGCCGATCATGTGGGCTCACTTCGGCGGGTTTTCGCTTGTCGGGCCCTTGGCGAACATCATCGTCCAGCCAGTGCTGCTCGTCGCATTCTGGCTGAGCCTCATGGCCGCGACCGTGGGTGTGGAGTCCGCGTCTCTGGGCTGGGCCGTCGCGTTCGTGGCGTACTACCCACTCGCGTTCATCGACGCGGTCGCGACACTCGCGGCCAGTCTCCCCTTTGCCACGGTGGCGACCGGCAAGGGTTCAGCCGCCGCGACGGCGATGGTGTCGCTGCCGCTGTTCGTCGGCAGCTACTACGCGCTCTACTTCTCGGACCTCTTCGCCTGGGCG
>CALFYR010000639.1 GCA_937954195.1 uncultured Dehalococcoidia bacterium | reverse complement strand
CCGTCGACCTCGTCGACGTCTTCGTCCGCTCCGAACACACCGGCCCCATCATCGATGACGCGATCGCCATCGGTGCGAAGGCTGTGTGGCTTCAGGTGGGCATCCGCAACGACGAAGGCATGAAAGCAGCCCGAGAGGCGGGCTTGGCGGCAACCCAGGACGTCTGCACCATGGTCTCGCACCGAGACCAGATCGCCGCCTAGGGTCAGTGTTCCTCTTCGATGAGCGGCAGCAGCCGCGAGTCTTCCAGCGCCGCGGTCCGGTGGCCGATGCCCGCAAGGTAATCCGGGTTCGCCGCGAACGCCATGAACGATGCGATCGATGACTGACGGACGAGCAGCGCGGCGTCCCAGCGTTCCTCTGGTGGTCCGACCATGAACTGCCCGCCCACCCCATAAAACACGACCTCACCTCCCGATGCCGCAAGGTACGGACGCGTGTGCTCCATATAGACGGCGTAGGCCGCCTCACCGGAAATCTCGCCGCCCGGAGCGAGATGTGGGTGTTCCGAGTAGTCAGCTACCTCGCGGAAGCGAAGCAGGTTGAGCATCACGACCGGCCCTTGAATCCCGCGTTCCAAGAGCGCGCGGCCAGCCTCCTGCGTCGGTTCGAGGTAGCGGGCGGGTTCTCGATTGTCGGACATGAACAGTTCCCTTTCGGTGGTCGGTTCCTACCTCCGCAACCACCCAATATGCGCGCTCTCCTCCAGCGCCGTAATCCAATGCAACGCCTCCCACAACGACGCCCCCCGCGCATACGCCCCATGCCCCCGCAACACCACAACCACGTGCCCCTCCAACGCCGCCGCCACCTGCGCAACCTGGTTCAAACCCTGCTCCACCACCGGCACCTCCTTCAGGTGCAACTGCCCCTCCAGGTCCAATGGCACAAACACGTCCGTATCGAAACTCAACGCAATCGCGTGATGCGGATGCGCATGCACCACCGCCCCCGCCCCACTCAGCGCATAGATCGCCGAATGCAGCAGCGTATCGCTCGAAGGCGGCGGCCCTTCATGCGAACCATCCGCCCGCACCAGCGAAATGTGCCGCTCCCGCAACCGACCCAGCATCGTCCCCGTCCCCGTAATCCACATATCCGTCCCGCTCCGCACCGAAAGATTCCCCCCATGCGACGACACCAGCCCAAGCCGGTACAAATCCGCCCCCACCTCCGCCATCGTCGACATCACCACCTCCGGCACCGCACTCATTGGGGCACCAGGGCCTCGGCTCGAGCATTCGGGCGGCGGGAGCGAAGCGTGCGGATCGAGGCAACGGTCATCCGCAGAATCTCCTCCGTCTCTCGGTGGAGCGGTTCAACCACGGCCCTGGGCAAAGTACCAGTCTCCGCAAGGATCTCCAGCCAGAACATCGTCTCATCCGCCTCTTCTTCCACGATGGAAAGCTTCGAAATGATGTCCGGCAACGACTTAGCCCGGCACGCCGCCCGGTAATTCGCACCCACCGATGATGCCGACCGAATCAACTGCCGCAGGATGGCATCACTAGCAATGTCCCGCTCCACCCTCCGAGCCAGGCCGATCACCTCGATGCTGAGCTGCTTCGTCCTACGTTTGAATTCCGCTTCGTCCACGGGCGACCCCCAATCCAAAATCCAAAATCCAAAATCAGCCGCGGTTCGGCAGCGCCGCCATCCCTCCCCCATCAACCTCGATCCGCTGCCCCGTGATGTAAAACGCCCGCTCCGAAACCAGGAACCGCACCGCGTCCGCAATATCCTCCGGCTGGCACACCCGCCCAAACGGCGACCGCTTGTCGATGTCCCGCATCGACTGAATCCCCTGCGTCGCCTTCGCCAGCCGCGTCCCCATCTCCGTCTCCGTCAGCCCCGGCGCGACGATATTCACCCGCACGTTGTTCCGGCGCTCCTCCTTAAACAGCGTCATCGCCAACGCCTCCATCGCCGCCTTCCCCATGTTGTACGGCGCCCCGTTCGGCCCCAGCCCCCGCGCCGCCACGCTCGAAATCATGATGATGTCGCCCCGCGGCCGCTCCCGCATCGAAGGCAGCACCAGCTTCGCAAGGTAATGCGGCCCGAACGCGTGCGTCCGAACCACGCGCTCCATCTCCGCCGGGTCCGTATCCGCCACCGATTGCCCGCGGCTCGCGATCCCCGCGTTGTTCACCAGGATGTCGATGTGCCCAAAGTCCGCGATGATCGCCTCCACCATCGCCTTGTCCGCGTCCCAATCCTCCACCGAAGCCGCGTACGCCTTCGCCTTCCCACCCGCCTTCTCGATCTCCGCCACCGTCTCCTTCGCCGCATCCTCGTCTCGGCGGTAATTCACCGCCACCGCCGCGCCGTCCTCGGCAAGCGCGAGCGAAATGGCCTTGCCGATGCCTCGGCCGCCTCCGGTTACCAGCGCAACGCGTCCAGAAAGGGACATGGGTAAGTACTCCTGGAAAATGGGTGTGTCGTTCCGCGGGATTCTACGGGAGACCCCGTCCACCCGCCGCACTGGCCAGTTATCCAGAATTCCGTGAAGAAAACGCGATCTTCGCTACGTTTCCGTCGCATAAGTACTTCGCATCTCCCTATCGATCGGATACACTCCGCCTATCGCGCCCGAAACCCGGGCCCGGAGGATTGCTCATGACTTCCCCCACCTTCGTCGATGTCCCTGGCCTGAACTTCGATTGGCTCAACCTCGATACCGAACAGGGCATGAAGATCCAGGCCGGCCGCAAGGGCCTCACCCTCGAACAAATCAACGCCATGACCTACGGCGTCGAAAACCTCGATAGCGCCGGCAACGCCATCTTCATGCCGCGCGGCGCCAAGGCCGACCCTCGCTCCCCCCGCCACGCCCGCCAGTACAAGTCCAAGGCCGATGTCTGGTCCGAAAGCGCCATGCTCCTCTACGAAGAAGCCAACCAGCGCCAGTGGTCCAGCGCCGTCGATATCCCGTGGGACGAAGTCAAAGAACTCCCCGATGACCTCGAATGGGCCATGTGCACCCTCTGCACCTTCCTCACCCAGGTCGAATTCATCGCCGGCGACCTCCCCGGCCGCTTCATGGAAGAAGTCCACCCGGATCACTTCGAATCCCAGCTCTTCCTCGGCACCCAGATCATGGATGAAAGCCGCCACCTCGATGTCTTCCGCAAGCGGACCCTCGTCAACGGCGGCGGCATGGTCGATGCCGGCTTCGGCGCCATCAACCTCCTCAGCGTCGATGACTTCACCGAAATGACGGCCCTCCTCCACCTCGTCGGCGAAGGCTTCGTCCAGACCCTCTTCCGCATGGGCGAACTCATCTCCCAGAACGACGCGGAAAAGAAGATCTTCCGCCTCGCCGCCCAGGATGAAAGCCGCCACCTCGCCTTCGGCGTCACCCACATGAAGTACGTCATGGATACCGAACCTTGGCGCAAAGAAGAAATGCACCACTACCTGGATATCCAGGAAGGCGCCCTCGGCCAGAGCCAGCAGGCCAGCCTCACCACCAACCCGACGACCGGCGAAGCACTCGCCATCCTCGCCGGCGGTGGCATCGAAAAAATCGACGAGGGCTACCAGAAGCTCATGATCATGCGCAAGCGTCAGGTCAACGAGTACATGCACCGCCTCGAAGTCATCGGCCTCGGCGACCGCCGCGAACGCATGGCCGCCGGCATGCGCGAACTGCTCGACCCGGTCAAGTAACCAGCGTCACAGCAAACCACCAGCCATCCCCTCCCGCGAAAACCGGGAGGGGATTTGCACAACAGAGGAGAGGGATTGTGGAACTGAAGGCAGCAACCAAAACACGCGCAAAGCAGCTCGGCTGGTCCGATGAGCTCATCAACCGCATCGAAGCCTCAACGCTTCGCGATGGCGTCGTCGCCAACATCGCCATGATGAAGCTCCCCGAAGAACGCGTCGCCGGCTTCCTCAACCTCGTCGAACGCGACCCCGAGCGCATGAGTGGCCTGACCTTCAACTTCATCCGCACCAAGAGCGAGCGCGGCGTCCGCGCGAAGCCCGGCCCCTACGGCCTCGGCACCCCCGAAATCAACATCGGCTCCTACGGCCAGGTCCCCGATCATTGGCCCTACGAAAACGACACCCCTCTCGGCTCCCACCCCTCCCCCGATAACTACGCCCCCGGCAGCTACTACATCTACGACAAGTCCGAAGTCTGGGCCGAAGGCGTCGACCACCTCTACGAACAGGCCATCCGCGAACGCTGGATCCCCGCAACCGACCTCGATTGGACCAACGGCCTCGCCGAACTCCCCGAAGAAATCGAGCGCGCCGTCTGTCAGCTTGCCACCGTCTATAGCGGCCACGGCCTCGTCGAACAAAAGATCATCGCCAAGTGGCTCGAGCCCATTAGCTACGGCTTCCACGATGTCATGCTCTTCCTCGGCACCCAGATCTACGATGCCGGTCACAAGGTCGAAGCCCTCCGCAAGCGTGCCCTCGCGAACGGCGGCGGCCTCGGCCAGGCCCCCCTCGGCGCCCTCTACCGCGCCTGGTATGGCTCCCTCAAGTTCACCGAGATGATCCTCGCCCTCGATATCGTCTACAAGGCCTACGAACTCACCCTCTTCCAGGCCTGCGGCGAATTCGCCAAGACCGATGTCGAGCGCAAGCTCTACGAACTCATGACCCGCGATAGCACCCGCCACCTCGAATACGGCAAGCGCCACATGATGTGGTACATGCAGCACCACAACCGCGGCCGCGAAAACGTCAACTTCTGGCTCGGCCGCGCCGAAATGTCCCTCTCCATCGAACTCCGCCACAGCCACGTCGAACGCGAAGCCCTCGCGCTCCTCTTCGCCGGCGATATGGAGCGCATCCAGGCCGGCGTCCAGCGCGTCGGCCAGCTCCGCGAAAAGCAGCTCATGGATTACGTCAGCGTCCTCGATGACATCGGCATCGACCGCCTCCCGGCAATGAATCCCTACCTCGCGGGCCTCGCCAAAGACCCCCTGATGGTGTGATAGGCTGGCTTCATGGTCACTCGCACCGGCGTCACCATCGACGAGTTCCTCCGAATGCCGGAAGAGAAACCGGCACTGGAGCTCATTGACGGCGAGGTTGTCCAAAAGCCAATGACGAAGCGGGACCACTGGCTCGTTGCTGACGCGCTGCTCGCGGCGCTTCGCGCCTATCGAAAACGGCGCGGCGGAATCTCAGGCCCTGAGACCACCGTGCCGTTTCGTCCAGGCTCAAACGCGCTCGTGCCCGACATTGCCTATTGGGCTCCTGGCAAACCCACCGGAACACGCGATGAATCGCTTCCGCCCACGCTCGCTGTCGAAATCCGCTCTGAGGGCCAGTCCGTTGAGGCGCTCCGTAGCAAATGCCTGTTCTACGTGGAGAACGGCGTCGATACCGTCTGGCTAATCGATCCCGCAACACGCTGGGTCGAAACGTTCGACGACATGTCCAGCGGTGTCCGCCTGCGTTCCGGCGACCGTCTCACGTCGCGCTACCTGCCAGGCTTCGAAATGGACGTTGCGGAACTCTTCGCCGAGATCGATTCGCTCGGCTAGGATCCCGGCTTCGCCACCATCAGCCACAACAGCACAATCAGCGAAACCGTCAGCACCA
>CALFYR010000638.1 GCA_937954195.1 uncultured Dehalococcoidia bacterium | reverse complement strand
CGGAGGGCCGCGGCTACGGTTCGTCGTTGCGGGATTCGTCGCTCTTGCGTGCCCAGAAGGCCGTGTCGTCGTCCTGGGGAGGTGGGGTGGCCGGGGGCGGCCCAGGGTCGATGCTTGCCTCGGGGGCCGGGGGAGCGGAGGGAGGTTCGGCCGGCGGCATGGGGGCCAGCGGAGGGACGTACCGCGGCGATTCGTCCTTGGATGGAAGGGTCCAGGCTGGCGGGGCCTGCGGTGGAGTGGGGGGTGGCGTCCAGGCCGGCGGTGGGGCTGTTGGCGCGGCCGACGAAGGGCCCGCGGCGGTGGCGCGGTTGTTGCCGAGCATGGCCGCAACCAGGTAGGAGAAGACGGCGGCCAGGGCGAAAAGGATGGCGACACCGAAGATGACGAACGTCCCTGTGCCAAGCGAACGTTCGTTGCCACCGCCGCCACCGGACTGTTCCGGGGCGCGTGTGGGAGCGACCGTGGGAGGCTCCTGCTGCTGTGGTGGCTGGGTCGGCGCCTGGGTGGGAGCCGCGATCGGCGCCAGTCCGTACTCGGCACGAAACTCGTCTTCGAACCCGGCGAGGTCGAAGCCGTACACCTGTTCGAGCGCCTGATCGAAGCGGTTACCGGCCTTGATGGTCGACATGAACTCGGCGAATGTGGCCTCGCCTTCGCGTTCAATAAGGAAGCGGACCATGAAGTAGCTCTGTCCGTAGAAGATGCCGACGAACGCCGGGTCGTTGGCAGGGATGCCCATCTGGTTGAAGGGAATAAGGCGATTGCTATTCACAGCGGCGTTGAAGGCGCGCTCGTAGTCGCCCGGTGTGGACTGAGCGTAGACGGCGGCGCCTTCATCGAGCCAGGAGGGGAGCTTGGCGATGGTGCCTTCCCCGGCGACCTCATTGAGGATGTGGCCCAGTTCGTGGCGCATGACGTCCGTGATATCGGCGGAGCCGCAGCCTTCGGGGATGACGAGGAGGATGTCGTTGGTGACTTTGGTGCCACATGTGGTTACGGCGGCATCGAAGCTGCCACCGGTGCCGGGCCGGGCGAGGTTACTTTCATCTTCATTTGCGAAGAGGATGACACGGACCGGGAGATTGGTGAGTTCGATGCCGTAGAGTTCGCGGCCGATTCGCTCGTAGGTATCGTCCCCGGCGCGGAGGTAGGACTCGGCGATGGACTCCCGGTCGCCGTGGTAGTGGACCACCATGAAGTCGTTGGAGACCTCCTGCCAGTCCTTATCGGGCGGGAGGAAGAGGAACGTTTCGTCCGGGGAGATAAGGACGTTGCCGTCGGAGGTCTGGATTTCCCAGTGGTAGGTGAATTCGGAGCCGACGGGGATGTAGTTCTGGCCGGAATTGACCTCGAGTTCGATATCGGCCGAGACGACGGTGGCCGGCGCGACCGGCTCATCGGGTTTGGCGAGGGCGCTCGTTCCACGGCCTTTGATGGAATAGCGGAGGGTGACGTCGTTGATGGGGACATCGGCGCGGGCCGTGACCTTAAACGTGAGCGTCTGCGGGTACCCGTTTTCGATGGTCGAGGAATCGATGACTGTGGATTGGGCGGTGGCTGTGGCGGGGATGAAAACGAATGCGGCAAGGAGGGCGATCAGGGCGAGGGGCAGGGTTCGCATCATTCCTCTTCTTCGCCGACCTTCGACTTCAGGTACGCCTCGATGAAGGGATCTATTTCGCCATCGAGGACGGCCGTCGTGTCGCTCGTTTCGTATTCGGTGCGGACGTCTTTGACCATCTTATAGGGATGGAGGACGTAGTTCCGGATCTGACTCCCGAAGGACACATCCATGTGCTGGCCTTTTAACCGGGCCTTTTCTTCTTCCTGCTTGTTAAGTTCGATTTCAAGGAGGCGGGATTCCAGCACCTTCATGGCGCTGTCCTTGTTGCGGCCCTGGGAGCGTTCGTTCTGGCAGGTGACGACGATGCCGGTAGGGATGTGGGTGATGCGCACGGCGGTGGAGTTTTTCTGGACGTTCTGGCCACCGGCGCCACTGGAGCGGTAGACGTCGACGCGGATGTCATCCGGGGAGATTTCGATTTCGCCGACGCCTTCGGTTTCGGGCATGACTTCGACCTTGGCGAAGCTGGTCTGGCGGGCGGCGCCGGCGTTGAAGGGCGACTGGCGGACGAGACGGTGGACGCCGCGTTCGCTCTGGAGGTAACCGAAGGCGTAGGGGCCGCTGATCTCGATCGTGGCGCTCTTGATGCCGGCCTCTTCACCTTCGGTTATGTCGATGACTTCGGTGGAGTAGCCGTGGCGTTCGGCCCAGCGCAGGTACATGCGCAGCAGCATGTCGGCCCAGTCCTGCGAATCGGTGCCGCCAGCGCCGGCATGGACGGCGAGGAAGGCGCTGCGGCTGTCGTAGGGGCCGGCGAGCTGGACCTGGAATTCGAGGCCTTCGAGCTCC
>CALFYR010000637.1 GCA_937954195.1 uncultured Dehalococcoidia bacterium | reverse complement strand
GCCGCGAGTTCGAACGCGCGCCACGCAAGGTTCGTTCCGTCCAGCGGCGTACCCTCGGCGAATGGACCACTCGCGATGATTGACATCGCGGGAGCTGGCGAAATCGCTACCTCGTCCGCCAGTTCAAGCTCCTGCAGCACCGTGTCTATCTCGTGGTAGCCGTCCTCCCGCCTTCCCAGCACTTCGAGCAGCAGGTTCACCTTCGCGGGTGCTCGCCCGCTCAGTCGCTCAGGCACTGGTCCGTACCTCATCGCAGGCATCCATCAACCGCAGCCAGTCGGCAATGTCGAGCGTTTCGGGACGCCGAGCGGGGTCAATCCCGGCTCGCGAAAGGGCGGGTCGAGCGCCGTCCGGGGGCAGCCAGACGCCTCGCGAGAGCGAGTTGTGGATCTGCTTCCTGGGGTTGCGAAAGACCCGCGAGACGAACTCGAAGAACTCGCGGTTCCGTTCCGCAGGCACCAGCGGCTCGGTACGCAGGCGGAGTTTGACCACCGACGACCATACGTTCGGTGGCGGGTCGAAAGCTTCCGGCGCCACATCGAACAGGAGCTCGGGCTCCGCGTACACCTGCACCGAGATCGTCAGCAGTGACCAATCACCGGATTTCGCAGCGATCTCGCGTGCTACTTCGCGCTGGACCATCACCACCATCGATTCGGGTTTCCGGTCAGCCTCAAGGAAGTGCCGAATAATCGGGTTCGCCGCGAAGTACGGAAGATTGCCGACAACCGCGTACCGGGAGACCCCGGCAACCAGCAACCCCACGTCGGCCGTCCGGGCATCGCCTTCGACGAGGCGCAGGTTGGGCGCTTCTCGAAAGCGCTTCTGAAGGTGCTGCAGCATCCGCGGCTCGATTTCCAGGGCGGTCACCGGCTTTCCGGTCGCGACGAGCAACTCGGTCAGTTGCCCGGTGCCTGGGCCGATTTCGAGGACGATGCCACCTTCGGGCCATTCGACGGCCGCGGCGATGTCCATGAGGACGCCGGAGTCGCGAAGGAAATGCTGCCCGAGCGATTTGCGTGGTCGGGGACCAGGGAGGCGTTCAGAGGCCATTCCTTCGATGGTAGGCGGCAGCACTCAGCTCAGTCGAGGATGTAGATATCCACGTAGCCGGTAGCCCACGGGTTGTTGCCGGCCGACTCTGGGAATCCAAGGTCGACTTTCCAGCCCTTGATGCCACCGCCAACATCAGCTGCGAGGCACATGCCGTATCCCGGAACCATGAACCGCGTGCCGAGCGGGATGTACTCGGGGTCGGTTGCGCAGAGGCCTTTGGCGAGCCGGGCCCCGGTGGCCGTCTTCCCCCATGCGGGATGGTCGCGGGTCCAGGGGCCGTGCGTTTCGTTGTACCAGGTCGCCCAGACGGTCACCTTGCTGGAATACGTCCCAACGAAATTGTCCGTGCTAACTGTGGGGCGGACGCCGGAGACCGGCTTCGTCCCGACGATGTGCTGCGCGGCGACAGCCGGCTTCGTCACTGAAACGCCGACGAGCCGCCGATCTTTCTCGACGCCGTTATGGTAGGTAACTTCGTAGCGGACGGTGCGTTCGCCCGGGCGCCCGCCAACGAGGCGGATCTCCCCCTCGTTCAGGTTGGGGTCTTCATATTGATAGACCACCGGGGGGACCATCTCGATGACCTCTTCGAATGCAAGCACCGTCGTGCCCACCACCAGGTTCATTCCGTTGAAGACCAGCGTCTCAAGCGGGAGAGAGACGAGGTCGTCGTCAGCGAGGGTAATCTCCATGACGCGCAGGACGTCGGCCACGGTCTCCGCCTGCGTGTAGAGGGCGTGGGGCTCGCCATTGAGGGTCACGTTCACCGTGCGGGCTTTCTCAAGGCGCACGGCCACCCCACTGGTCAATGGTGTGTCCAACGACGGGCTAACCAGGTCACCCTCCCGGACAACGAGTCCGAGGTCGGCCAATAGTCCCGAGACGGTGTCCGCGGCGGTGGTGACGTCGACTCGCGCGTCATCGACATACACAACGAATGGGCGTGCGCGGACGATGGCGAGTTCGAGCAGTTCTTCCGATGAGCTTGCGGCCGAGACGGCGGGCGCCTCGGCAGAGGCAAATCGCACTCCCGAAAGCGGTGCGGTGGCGGCAGCCAGCTGGCCCTCGAGATACACCAGGTCGCCAGGCCGGAGCGAGACGCCGGCTTCGGCCAGCGCGCCGCCAGCACTCGTGGCGGTGGTACGAAGTTCCAGCATGGCTCCATCGACGGAGATCTTCACGTCGCGCGCTTCAATTATGGCAACGCTCGCGACCCTGCCATCCTCCGCCAGCGCAATCCGGTCGCCTTCATGCAGCACGATTCCCGTGTTCGCTACCGCTTCGGCCCCCGGGTCGAACGTGGTTGCCACGCGATAGGCACGCCCATCGCTGACGAGGACCACTTCGTGACCTGGGAATGCGGGGAACACAACGAATGCCAGGGCAAGGACGACGGCTATCGCCGCCGCGTGATGCCGGCTTCGAAAACGGCGGGCATGCTCCAGCAAATCCTGCCGGATATGCCACCGTTCAGATGTGAGCCCCCCGCTGGCGGGCCTTCGGAATGCCTGCGCCAAGAATGCTCCTCAAACTGGAATGCGGCCCGCGCGGGGGTTGCGGGCCGCATAGTGTACGTCTTTTCTGGCCGTGCACCTGCTGTCGAAATGGACCACCGGGCTTGTTCTACGCCACCCAGCTCAGACCCGGTGAACCCGCGGCACCCGAAGCATTCTCCTTATGGCTGCTTCCTTCCGGACCTGACCAGGTTCGAAGCGCCTCGCCGCGCGGGACCAAGTCGTCAACGCTGCTTGACAAGGACAGTCCCCAGAAGCCCAGCCCTCGAGCAGGAATTCAACCCCGCTAGAGCGGATTGCGGGTACAGGGCACCGCTAGCTCCCCGTCTAGCACAGCCATTGGCTAACGTACCGGCGCCCTGAAAGCGGGTCAATACCGCGGCGCTAGGTGCTCGCGAGCTGGATCTGGACGAGAAGTTGTCCAGCGTTCACCCGCTCACCGGCAGCAACGGGCACCTGCTCCACCCGACCGGCGGCCGGCGAACGCAACTCGTTGTTCATCTTCATCGACTCGATGACGAGCAGGACATCGCCTTGCTTCACCTCATCGCCCGGGGCGCACCGCACTTCGATGATCGAACCAGTCATGGGCGCGGTGATGCGGCGCACGCCGGCCTCGACGGCCTGTTTCGCCTTCGATCCGCCTCCCGGCCGCCATCGTTCCACTTCGTACTCGAAGGTGTGGCGGCCGATCGTGGCGTGAGCGCCCCGGCGCTTGCGCTCGAGGTAGAGCTCAACGGGGCGGTCTTCAAGCATCAGAAGGTACAGCTGCGAGTCCCCGATTCGCTGGAGTTCGACGTTTTGCCAGTCGCTCTCGCCTTCCTGGCGAACTCGAACGCTCCCGTTCTCGCGGTCCAGTTCGTAGGTGCGTTCGCCTTCGGCAGTGCGGATCACATACTTTTCGGCCAACGTCCCATTCCTCTCTGTCCAAATCCGGCTATCTGCGCCTTCCACTCCGCGCCGGCGGGCCGGTGGCCGTTGGAAACCGCTGCCCCGTTCGCCGCCTCCGGCTGTTCGCCTTCACCGCCAGTCACCATCAGGAGCGCCGCGATGTCGGCCATCCTTTGTTGCACATCGAGATCTTCTTCCACGAGCACCTGGTTGCGGTCCAGGAATCCCGTATCCACATCGCCAGCGATGAAGTCCGGGTGGTCCAGGATCTGCTCAAGGTACGGGATGTTCGTTGCGACCCCGACGACGCGGAATTCGGCGAGTGCGCGCTTCATGCGAGTCCGTGCGCCTTCGCGGTTTCGGCCCCATGCGGTCACCTTCGCCAG
>CALFYR010000636.1 GCA_937954195.1 uncultured Dehalococcoidia bacterium | reverse complement strand
GGGTTCGATTCGCCGGTGAGCCACGCCCACGTGTCATCGCCGACGATTGGCCGCCAGATTTCGCGCATGAGGTAGCGGCGTGCGTAGGCGTACAGCAACGCTTCCGGCCGATCCCCGCGAAGTTCTCCATCGAAGTTGGCAAGCAGCGCTCGTGCGCGTTCCGCATCGCCTTGGAATGGTCCGGATGCCCCGATGACCGAACCCAGCACCCGTGCCGGCACCGACGTGACGTCCCCCTGCCAGCTGGCGATGGTCTCGGGCTCGAGCGTCCCGGTCTCGGAGAGCAGTTCGTTGAGGCGATTCGCGCGCGCCGGGGAGGCGAAGTACTCGCTGATGTACGGCTCGTCACCGTCGATGACCCGGTTGTTGGCTGTGGCGTAGTAGCCCTCCGGTGGGTTCACCGAGCGCGGCAGGTCCTCGAACGCTACCGTCCCGATCCACTCGTTCTCGCCAGTCCAGCCGGGGGCCGGGACTATGCGGTTGGCGGTCGAACTCCGAACCGGGATCTCGCCTCGCACCATGTAGCCGACGTTGCCGGAGGTGTCGGCGGCCACCAGGTTATTGACCGGGTCAACCCATGTTCGTTGCGCGTCGAAGAGTTCGTCGACGGTCTTTGCCGCGACCATTTTCAGGAGGCCATCGAACGGCTTCCGTGGCCCATCGGTCGCCGTATAGCGTAGCGAGATCGCGACGCCGCTTCGCGGGTCGCCGTGGACGACCTGTCCGTGCGGCGTTCGCCAGCAGGGCAAGGTCACTGGCTTTTCGCCGCGCACGTTGATGAACTCGTCGCGGCGTTCCGCGGGGACCGGGCCATCCTTCGTGAGGACGCTGTCGCCTTCGAAACGCTCGACATAGAGGTCCTGGTAGTCGGCCTGGGTGTGGGTGATGTTCCAGGCGACGTCGCCGTTCCAGCCGAAATGCGGGAAGCCGGGGAACCCGGCGAAGGTCGCTCCTGCGATGTTGAATTCGGGGCACTGCACGTGGACCTGCCAGTAGGCGTTCGGCACATCGAGCGCGCGGTGCGAATCGTTGCAGATGACCGGCTTTCCGGTGGTGGTGCGCGAACCGGATGCGACCCACGAGTTCGAACCGCCATCGATTTCGGAAAGGAAGCCAAGTTGCTCGGTGGCCGCCGCAATCTCGGCGTTGCCGAGATCGTAAAGGTCGCATTCGCGAACCCCGCCGGGAGGAAGGATGGTCGCTGTCCCCTTCGCGGGGAGGAAGTCGAGCGTCCGGAATGTTTCAATACCCACCCGGGCCAGCAGCCCGCCGACCGCCATCTTCCACTGCCATTCACCCATCAGAACGTGCCGGATCTTAAAGAGCGCGAGCGAATGCCACGGCTCCCATGGCTCCGGCTCGATTCCCGTGAGCCCGTACTCGGGTGGGAGTGGTGCGCCGCTCGTCAGAAAGGCGTTCACGCCTTCGGCGTAGGCTTCGAACATGTGCCGGACGGCGCGGTCCATGACGTCCCAATCGCGCTTGGCCGCGGTTTCGATATCGAGCCGGCGCGCCATCTTGTCGGCGGCGAGGCCGCCTGGTCCGGCTGCTTCGGACCATCGCCCTGTCGCTCGGCGCCGGTCGTACTCCATCTGCCAGAGGCGGTCCTGTGCCGAGGCGTAGCCCTGTGCGAACCAGGCGTCGTGGGCAGTTGTTGCCTCGACATGGGCGATGCCGTAGCGGTCGCGGCGGATGGTGACCGGGCCGTTGAGTGCGGTGGCGAGAACGGTCGTGGCGCTCGTCGTAGTCATGGGCTTCCCTCCGGTGGGGCGAGTCTACGCGCAGACGCGTCACATTGGGCGCCTCAAAGGCCAATTCCAACACTCAATCACCGACCACGCCCCAATCGCTACCGCTCCCGCCCAATCCCCGTAGAATGCGCCGCACCACCTTTCGCCCGGAGCCGACATGGACTACGAAGCCATCCTTTACGACGTGGAAAACCGCGTCGCGACTATCACTCTGAACAAACCCGAACGCCTCAACGCGTTCGATGACCAGATGCTCACCGAATGGGCAGATGCCATTGAACGCGCCGACAAGGACCGCGGCGTCGGCGCCATCATCATCACGGGTGCCGGGCGAGGGTTCTGCAGCGGCATGAACGTCGCCGCTGAAGCCGGCGGCTCGGGCGTGCTGCGCACGCAGGCCAGTGTGGCCGACCGCCGTCACAGCCTCCGCGACCGGGTCCACCCGATCCCTCGGGCGCTCATCCAGCTCGAAAAGCCGTACATCGCCGCCATCAACGGAGCAGCCGCCGGGGCCGGCATGGATATGGCCACCATGGCCGATGTCCGCTTCATGAGCAGCACGGCCCGCGTTGGCATGACGTACGTGCGCATGGGTCTTATTCCCGGCGATGGCGGTACGTACACGCTGCCACGGATTGTGGGCACCCAGCGCGCACTGGACATGATCTGGAGCGGCAAGATGTTTACCGCCCAGGAAGCGCTGGAGATGGGCTACGCGCTCGCCGTCTTCGAACCGGACGAACTGATGCCGCGCGCAAAGGAATACGCGGCCAGCATCGCGAAGGGGCCGGGCGTGGCGGTGCAGCTTTCGAAGAAGCTCGTCTACCGGTCGGCGAACATCACGTTCGACGAGCACCTGGACTTCGCCCAGATGGCGATGTTCATCGCGCAATCGACCGAGGACGCCCGCGAAGGTCCACGCGCCTTCGTCGAGAAGCGCGAACCGAACTTCCAGAGCCACTAGCCATGCCCAAGGTTTCGCTGAACGGCTGGATCATCAACTACGAACTCGACGGCGATGGCGAACCCATCCTCGCCATCCACGGCGGGTTTGGCGGCCTCGGGCCCGCCGTTGCGCCAACGGAGTACTTCACGCCACTGAGCGGCGCCGGCCGCCTCATCACGTATAGCCGCAGGAACTGCGGCAAGAGCGAGTTCCGCGACGAGCGCTACACCCAGGACGACCTGGCCGATGAGGCCGCGGCGCTGCTGGACCACCTCGGGCTGGCGCAGGCCGTCATCGTAGGCGATTCGATGGGTGGGACCATTGCGCAGTCGTTCGCGCTGCGGCACCCGGAGAAGGTGAAGGCACTCGTGTTGAGCGAAACCAGCGCCCACATGCGCGATACCGTGTTCTACGGCCCGCTCCACCGCATGTGCCAGCTCGATGCTGAGGAGGGCGCGGATGCCGTCTTCGAACGGCAGAAGGCGAACATGCTCGAGCCGCCCCGCCCCCAATTCAACGAACTCACGCCCGACTTCCGGAAGACGCAGATGCTGGAGCAATGGGAGCGCGTGACGGCCGCCGTTGCCGCTGGCATCGATGCATCCCTGATGCGCCGCATCGCGCTGGGCGAGCTCCGAAACTGGCAGGCACACGCCGACTACGACACCCGGGACCGCCTGGGCGAGCTCGGCCGCCACAAGACATTCGTCCTCCACGGTGATTCGGACCCGGTGGTGCCTACCACGCACGGGCTCGAACTCGGCAGTTCCATCCCCGGAGCGGAGTTCAAGCTGATCACCGGCGGGCAGCACGCGATCCTGAACTGGCCCGAAGCGGCGCAGGCGCTGAAGGAGTGGATCGCGGCGGGTTAGTCGCCTGCGGACTCTAACACGTGGTCCCGGTAGTCTTGCCAGTCCTCAAACGCGCCCTGTGCCAACTCTTCCGAGAAGATGCCACTTCCCGCGCCGGCATATACCGCACCACAGCCTACCTCGCGCAGGATGGCCGCGACCGTGCGGACGGCCTGCGCGCCGATCCCACGGACGCTGAAACTGAACGACTCCACCGGGTCGTCGTCCCCGAGGTAGATTTCGATCGAGAAGTCCTCACCGTGAATGGTTGCGGTCTCATCGTCCTCAAGTTCGGCGTGCGGCGCGGCGCGTGTGATCGCAGCGACCACATTGTTTCGACTTCCGATTGGTGGACCGGACCAGTCGGGATCGAGTTCGTCGAGGGATGCGAGCCCCTCGGGCAGATGCATCGCGAAGATGTCAAAGCTCATCCTATCGCTCCTTCTGGAGAATTCGACGACGAGGACTGCTACGGACAGGGCCCACTCGTTG
>CALFYR010000635.1 GCA_937954195.1 uncultured Dehalococcoidia bacterium | reverse complement strand
ACCTTGGCAGAATGACATGGCCCGAAACCGCGCGTATTCTTCTGCTCGAACTCTTCTGGATCGTCGCGCTCCTCTGGTTCGGCAACTGGTTCTGGAACCGGCTCAGCCGTAGGATCACCATCCACGGAGGCTGATCATGCGGCGCTATCTCTCCCTCCTCGGCCAATACTCGCTCCAATACGCCAAGGTGCGCATGGAACACCGCTGGGATTTCTTCCTCAGCGTCTTCACCATGACCCTCGCCACCGTCTTCGGACTCGCCGTCGTCTTCCTCATCTTCGGCCGCGCCCGCGAAATGAACGGCTGGAGCTTCGATGAACTCCTCTTCCTCTACGGCTTCTCGCTCATCCCCATGGCCCTGTTCAACGTCATCAGCGTCAATCTCTATCAGTTCAGCGATCAGTACCTCATCCAGGGCAAATTCGATCGAGTGCTCCTCCGCCCCGTGCATTCCCTCTTTCAAATCCTCTTCGAACAATTGCGCATCGAAGCCCTCGGCGACGCCGTCCTCGGCCTCTTCATCCTCTCCGTCTCCGCCCCGCGCCTCGGCATCCACGCCGAACCCGCCAGCATCCTCTTCCTCATCGCCGCCACCTTCTGCGGAGCCCTCCTCTACACCGCCATCTTCACCATGCTCGCCACCGTCTCCTTCTGGTTCGAAGACAAAGTCGGAGTCATGCCGCCCGTCTACAACTTAATCGTATTCGGCCGCTATCCCCTCGATATCTACAACGGCTTCCTGCGCGTGCTCCTCAGTTGGATCGTCCCCTTCGGCTTCGCCACCTTCTACCCCGCCGCCGCCGTCCTCCGTGGCGATGCCTATCGCATCTACGCATGGCTCCTGCCCCTTGTCACCGCCATCTTCTGCATGATGGCCCTTTGGGTCTGGAACCGCGGCATCCGCAGTTACTCCTCCACCGGAAGCTGACCACACACCCCTACCCCCTTGACAACTCGCAGAGCTACGCTGGGACCAGGAGGTACATATGTCGGGCAGTATTGTCGGTCTCACCTACGGCATGGCGGCACTGCTAGCGCTGTTGTTGCTGTATCTCTTCCGCGCCAAACACTGGTCCTGGCATGTAGCCAGCGTCTTGGCCGCATTCCTGATTGGCATCATGGTCCCGCCCGAAGGCTGGGCCAGCCAGCGCTACGATCTCGCCATCGGAGCCATCTTCTTCTTCCTCTGCCTGTGGGGCGTTGCCGGAATCTTTTTCCGCCACCCCCACGAGATGCCGCATCACGGCTAACGGCTCCTTACTTCCACGCTTCGTCGAAGTAACCGGCCCCGGCCAGCGATCCATCGGCACGGAACACGGCCCAATCCCCCAACCGGGGATACAGCAACGCGTTCGTGCCCTTAAACTCCCGCTCGCCGAACGTGTGCCCTGAATTAATCACGATGTACTTCTCCGGATTCAGCGGATTCGGATAAATCGCCACCAGCGTCTGATTCTCTCCATCAAACGTCCGCCCCGCAATGCGAATCTGTTTCGCACCCCACTGGAACGGCAGTTTTCCCGCCACCTTCGCCAGCATCCGATTGCTTCCCGCGTCACCGAACAACACCAGGTGATGCTGCCGTATATCGTCATTCGACACGGCGCGGTCATCCTTCACCCGCAAATCCCCGCGCAGAAACTTGTCCCAATTCGCCCGAAACGTATCCAGCCGCCCCATGGCAAACCGCTGCGCCGCCGCATCCTTAGGCGTCCCCGTCGGCTTCACGCACAAAAACGAATCCAGAAACGCATCGTCAATCGGCCCCTGCAATCCATGCCGTTTGCGCAACCCGTTCCCCGCCCCCGCCTGCCACTTCCCGCCTACCTTCACGAACGCAGCCGCCGACCCCGCAGCCTGCCCGTCAATCGTCGCCTTCGCCGCCTGCGCCAGTTTCAAATGC
>CALFYR010000634.1 GCA_937954195.1 uncultured Dehalococcoidia bacterium | reverse complement strand
AAGCAGTTGTTGTTGCAGAGGATGACCTCGTCCCAGGTCGCCCGCTCGAACTCCAGCCCCAGGTCCTCGTCGATGTCCTTTTCGAACAGCACCAGGTCGTCCAGCCCGTTCGCCTTCTTGACCAGGATCTCCACCTCGTGCTCGGCCGCATAGAACTGCAGGTCCACCACATCGCGAAGCACATGCCCGTTCGCCGAAACGATGGCGTCGCCCGGCTCAATGCCCGCCTCATCGGCGAGCGATCCCGGCCGCACTGCGGAGACTAACCCTGGTGCGGGCGTTGCGTTCATGCCGGGACGAGTTCGCGTATCCGCGACTCAACCTCGTCAATCGAATAGTCCGGCGTCGAAGCCCCCGCCGTCAGCCCGATCCGTTGCACGCCCGCGAACCAGCCGCGCTCCAGCTCGTCCGGCCCCTCGATGTGGTACGCCGTCGTGCCCTGCTCTTCGCACACTTCCTTCAGGTGCCGCGTGTTCGCGCTCTTCTTCCCACCAACCACCACCATCACGTCGACCGTCGCCGCCAGCGCCGCCGCGGCCTCCTGCTGACCGGTGGTCGCGTGGCACAGGGTGTTCACCACGTGGAATTCGAAGTTGTGGTCGCGCTGCAGGAGCATCAGGTTCCCCACGAATTTGGCGAAGTCCTCCACCTTGTGCGTCGTCTGCACCATGATGCACACCTTGTTCGGGAACCCGCCGGGGAAGTTCTCCACCAGTTCTCGCAGCGTCGCGAGGTCCGCGCTCGGCGCGATCGTCGCCTGCGAAGCGCCCTCCTTGTCGAGCGTCCACCCCATAATCCCGCGCACTTCCTTGTGGCCGGGGTCGCCGAAAATCAACACGTGCCAGCCGTCCCGAACGAACTTCTGTCCGTACCGCTGCGCGCGAGTCACAATCGGGCACGTCGTATCGATGATCTCAAGGCCGCTGGCGTTCAGTTCGCGCACCACCTTCTCGCCCACACCGTGGGCGGTAATCGCCACGCGCCCCTGCTTCACACGTTCGGCGGTCGCCACCCCGATGTCGCCTTCGACCTCGTCCGGGCCGGGCAACTGCACCACGCCGCTGCGCTCCAGGCCCCGCACCACGTGGGGGTTGTGCACAATCTCGCCAACGCTGAACACCTGCCGCTCGGGCGTCGCTTCGCCCTCCATGATCTGCACGGCGCGCCGCACGCCCATGCAGAACCCCATCTCACTCGCCCGGATTATCTCGACCATTCGGCTCCTCGGGCGCTGACGCGTCAGCTTCACTGGCACCCTCGATTCCAGTATAGGGAGGCCGGTAGCTCTCGGGTAACATCGCGGAGATTGCATCCACAATGCGGTTGGTCAGTTCGCTCACCTGTGCTTCGGTCGGCCGCTTCACCTTCTCGACCACGATCGGCTCGCCGATGGTGAACGTGAACGTCGGCCGCCGAAGCACAATCAGCGGGTTCTTCAGCTTCTCGGTGCCGGTCATCGCGCATGGCAGCACGGTCGCGCCCGAGCGCAGCGCGATGACCGCTGTCCCCGGGTGCGGAGGCCCCATGTACCCGGTCCGCGAACGCGTTCCCTCGGGGAACATCCCGAGTACGCCGCCGTTCTTCAGGATCCGTTCGGCGTTCAGCATCGCCGCCAAATCGGCATCGAACCGCCGCACCGGGAACGCGCCCCAGAGCTTGATGATGAGCCCGAACGGCATCTTGAACAGCTCGATCTTCGCCATCCAGCGGATTCGCCGGCGCGCCAATCCTGCGCCGACGATCGGCGGGTCGGCGTTATTCAGGTGGTTCGAAGCCACGATCAGCGGCCCCTCCATCGGGATGTGCTCTCGCCCCGTCACTTCCCAGCGGACCACCACCCAGAGCACGCCGCGCAGGAGGTACGTGCACGCCCAGTAGAACGGCGGCGTAATCCGCTGCAACCCGAACCAGTGCTTCAGTCGTGCGCGCATTCGAGCCTCTCCATCGCCATCCCGATTACTTCTTCGAGCCCAAGATCGGTTGTATCGATCACCACGGCATCGTCCGCTGGGCGCATTGGGCTCACCGTCCGCGTCGAATCCGTCTTGTCGCGTGCCGCGATGTCCCGCGCCGCGTCGCTATCCCGCTGTTGTTGCCCCCACTCGCCTGCTTGCAGGCTCCGTCGGTGCGCCCGCGCCGCATCCGATGCCTGGAGGTAGAACTTCACCGGGGCGTCCGGTAGCACCACCGTCCCGATGTCGCGCCCGACCAGCACCGCGCCGCCGCCCCTTGCAGCGATCTCCCGCTGCTGGCGCACCATTGCCTCCCGCACTGAAGGCAACGCCGAGTACGCGCTGACATTCGCCTCAACCTCGGTATCCCGAAGCCGCGCGGTCACATTCTCTCCATCCAGCCAGATGAACGTGTCGGGGTCGGCCGTCACATGCAGGTCGATCTTCGAAAGCATCGCTGCGGCCGCGGCATCCTCAGCTGGAACTCCCCGGCGCACGGCCGCCAGCGTCACCGCCCGGTACATCAATCCGGTATCCAGGAGCAGGTACCCGAACCGGTCCGCTATCGCCTTTCCAAGCGTGCTCTTCCCGGATGCGGCAGGCCCATCAATCGCGATTGGTGTCGGCGGTTCGCAGGTCACGCGGTGCATCCTAGCCGAACCGCGCCTTGCGGCTAACCCACCGTCCGTTCTCGGGCGGAGGTTCCTGCCTGGTACAGCGCGTCGATCTCCTCCGGCGTTATCTCCCGGAAGCTCCCGAGCCCCAGCGTCCCCAGGTGCAACGGCCCGACACGGATCCGCCGCAGCAACAACACCTTCCGGCCAATCGCCATCATCATCCGCCGCACCTCGCGGTTCTTCCCTTCGCGCAGTGTCACCAGCAACCATGCATTCGCCGCTACCGGCTCGTCGCCGACCACCGGCGCGGGCGCGGCCGCCGCCTGCACCGACATCGCCCGCAACCGGTCGCCATCATGTTCGATGCCCCGCACCAGCCGCTCCATGTCGCGTTTCGACGGCATGCTATCCAGCCCGACCAGGTACTCCTTCTCTACCTCATACCTGGGGTGAGTCAGGAGGTCCGTCAGGTGGCCGTCGTTCGTCAGGATCAGCAGCCCTTCGCTGTCCCGGTCCAACCGGCCCACCGGATGCAGCTGGATGTCCCCGATCGGAACCAGGTCGAGCACCGTATCCCGGTCCTGTTCGTCGCTCACGGTCGTGATAAACCCCTGTGGCTTGTGCAGCGCGAAATACCGGTAGCGGCCCTTCAGCACGGGCACGCCATCCACCATCACTTCGTCGCGGTCCGGGTCGGCCCGCGCCCCGAGCGTATCCGCCACCACCCCGTTCACCGAAACGCGGCCCGCCAGGATGAGCTCCTCCGCATGCCGCCGCGAAGCCACGCCCGCGTTCGAAAGGATCTTCTGCAGTCGTTCAACGGCCACGCCTGCGCTCCCACCATTTCCGAATGCGCGGCCAGAGCGCCGCATACCCCACGCCCACGCTGATTCCGGCAAGCCCGCCAAGGATGATCCACGGGGCATATCCCCCGCCCCCATCGTCTTCCTCATCCTCCACCTGGATAGCGGGGAGCGGATCGCTGTCCCCGCCGCCGCTTCCTGATCCTTCGGAGGGCGCCCCTGGTCCCGCCGTGATGGCCCCCGCGACGGCCGCGGGCGCGGCGAACACGTTTGCCTCCCCGGGCGTTGGTCGCAGTGTGATAACCCAATCCGCTCCGGCCGTCAGCCCCAGCGTGTCGCCATCCGCGGGTGCTGGCGGCGGCTCACGGAGAACGGTCGCGTTCTCGCCGTACGAAACCTGGTCAATAACCTCACCCGAAGGCGCCAGCAGCCGGACAACATCGCCGCCGTTCGCGAGCCCGTTGCCGATCTCGCCGTCGCTGACCCGCGCGATGGCCACACCCGGGTCGAATGCCGCGGAAGCGCCCGCAATCACCAGGTACGCCCCGGGAAGAATCATCGCTGACGGCAACGGGTCACCACGCGTCCCATCTTCGATGCTCCACCCCGCGAGGTCGATGGGCTCATCGCCAAAGTTGAACAGCTCCACCCACTCCCACGCCCCGTCGCGTCCCGACTCGACCGGGTCGCTCATGATCTCTGTGATCCGAAGGGTCGTCGATCCCGCATTCCCACCCGCCGAGGGAATCAGCGGAATTGGCGCTATCTGGCCGCCGCCGGTCGCGGCCGGAGTCTTGGTCGGCGTAGGTACAGTTGGAGTCCTGGTCGGCGCCACCGTTGCAACAGCCACCGTGGCGGTGGGCGTCGCCGCCGGTTCGGCAACAGATGCGAACCAGGCGTCGTCGAAGCACCCGGTCATCGTGCCGCCGGTGATCGTGAGCCTCACCCGCACCGACCTCGCTCCGTCAGGAGCCCGCACGGCCCCGGTCGCCAGTTCGGTCCACACACCGCCGGCCGCCACACCGATGCTGTCATCCTGGTGAATCGTTTGACCATTGCCGGCTGCGCTCTCGTACCAGCTCAACCTGATGAACGCCTCGCCCCCGGCACTCGTCCGGGCGAAGGCCGATGCTGAGTACCACTCACCCGCTTCCACCTCCACCAGCTGGTACAGCCACTTCACCGAGTTGGTGGTCGAAGCCAGGCATGCTGCGTAGTGGCCGCGGTACTCATCTCCGGTCGCCGTCATCTCGCCCCCGAAGTTCAGCCAGTAGGTCGGCCGGCCGTCCGCAATTGCCTCGAAGTCGCCGTTCGCCAGCAACCCACCGAACCCGGAGCCCGGCGCACGCGTTGGTGTCGAAGTTGGCGCGAGCGTCGGCGTGGGCACCGGCGTACCCGGCTTTCGAGGTGTCGGTGTCCGCGTAGGCGTTGGCGTGCGCGTCACCGTTGGCGTCCGGGTGGCGGTCGGCGTTCGCGTTGGGGTGGCAGTTCCGCCGCTGCCAGGAGTCCCGCCGCCCGGCGTCGATTTCGCCGTAGGTTCGGGTGTTGGCGTCGAAGTCGGCGTGAACGTTGGCGTTGCGGTCGGTTCGCCGGGCTGTTCGGTGAAGGTCACGGCCAGCACTTCCGCTCGCTCGCCGACCTCTCCCGTCACCTCGATCACCACCTGAACCGATTCCGATCCCGGCGGTGCACTCGTCGCGTGAACGCTCGGAGCGCCCGAGACCACTCCCCAGAACGGCACCACCGCCGTCCCATCGAAGAACAACATTCCAACGCGCACATCCGCGTCGCTCCCGGCCCCAAGCGTCACGTTCACGGTATATCCCGCGCCCGGTGTCACCGCGTCATACGAAGTCGCGAACGTTCCGGAGCCGCCATCGAGCGTCAGCGTGGCGCCGCCTCCCTCGATGGCAACGCTAAGGCCGTCGCCAAACCAGTCCTCGAACGGCGGCAAGCTTTGCGCCGCAACCGGCTGGCCCCGCACCAGCGCCAGGATCGCGAGCATAGCCAGCCCGCCCGCAGCTATGATTCCAGCCCGACGCACGGCCCGCGATGCTACCCGCGTCGCGTTCCCGTCGCAATCGTTTTAGCTCCGCGAGAAGCTACGCGCCGGCCTGCCCTGTGATGTACTCCGTCATCGCGCGGATGTGGTCTTCCTGGTGGATCGCCACCCAGCGCAGCACGTCACCAATCGAAAGCATGCCCACCAGCGACTCACCGTCGAGTACCGGTAGGTGCCGGTGCCGGCGTTCGGTCATCAGCTGCATCGCGTCTTCTACGTGCCAATCAGGAGTGATCGTGACCAGCCCGCGGCTCATCACTTCTCCGACGCGCGTGAGCGCCGGGTCCCGGTCGGCATCCACAATCCGGACAAGCACATCCCGCTCGGTGAACATCCCAACCGGCCGCTCGCCGTCCATCACCACCAGCGCGCCGATACCCTTCTCGTTCATCTGGCGAACCGCATCAGTCACGGTCGCTCCCCGCGCGATGGTGTAGACCTGGCGGCCCTTCTCCCCAATGACACTGCTAACAAATCCGTACATGGGATACCTCCATCACGTTTCCGGATGTGATCTGAGTATATCCCCGTGTCAAGCGTC
>CALFYR010000633.1 GCA_937954195.1 uncultured Dehalococcoidia bacterium | reverse complement strand
ACGCGCTCGACCTCGCCGCCGAAGTCGGCGTGGCCGGGCGTATCGATGATGTTGATACGAACGCCCTTGTATTCGACCGAGGCGTTCTTGGCCATGATCGTGATGCCCTTCTCGCGTTCGAGCGGGTTCGAATCGAGGATGAGCGTTCCGACGGTTTCGTTCTCTCGGAAGATATTCGATTGCTTCAGCAGGGCATCGACGAGCGTGGTCTTGCCATGGTCAACGTGGGCGATGATAGCGACGTTTCGAACGTCGGGACGGCGGGATGTCATAGATCCAGTGTGCTTGAGGGTTCGTTAAGTGGATAGCGGCGGTCACGCTTGGGCTGGCGGCCAAGGAGGCATCGAGCCGATAAGTGCCCTCAAGTGCCCGAGGGCTGCGCGGTACTCTGCGGAATTGAAATGAAACTCAACTTCCGCCGTGGGCGGGTCGTCGTGCCACATTCCGTCTCCTTCCCGACCGTCTCCCTCGAAGAAAAACTCGAAGTACGTGTACTTGAAGTCCGTCCAGGAAATCACACCTTCGGTTTCCGAAACGCGCGCCGAAACGAGTCCGCAGTACTCGTCCGCACATTGGCTGCAGAACAGGATTCCCGCGCGGTCAGAGCCAAACGCTGTCCGCGTACCGGGGAGAAGTGCATTGGCGCGCACGAGTTGCTGTTGCTGGTCTCCCGATCCATAGGGCGAGTGCACGCCGTTCCAGCCCCAGTCGATGTTCGGCGCAGGTCGACCCCACCCGCGGTCTGCCAACGCTTCAGCGAACCACTGTCCATCGACGACGTAGTCGATAATGACGGTTTGGACCTCCCTACCAGCTTCAGGCCAGGTTCCGCTCCAATATCGGGGGGCTCCCGGTCGTTCGGCGAACCACAGCGTCGATACACTCACATCGTGAGTTTCGACGACACCCCCGCGCCCCACCACACCTGCCCGTTCGGGCAGGCTTTGCGGTAGTTCCCCGCGCACCGCACACTGGATCACACACCCGCACCACACGACGGAGGCGCACCCATGAGCAGCAGCTACGACCTCATCCAGGAGATCATCGCCGGGAAGAAGCCCGACGCGGAACTCGTGCGCCCCTCCGACATCATGCCGTTCGTCATCGAAAGCGATGGCCGGCGCGAGCGGGGCTACGACATCTACTCACTGCTGCTCAAAGAACGCATCGTATTCCTGGGCACTCCGATCGATGCCATGGTCGCGAACGTCATCATCGCCCAGCTGCTGTACCTCGCCCGCGAAGACGATGAGAAGGACATCATGATGTACATCAACTGCCCCGGCGGCAGTGTCACCGCGGGCCTCGCGATTTACGACACGATGAACCTGATTCGCCCCGACGTTGCGACGCTCTGCATGGGCCTCGCGGCCAGCATGGGCACGGTGATGCTGACCTCCGGCCACAAGGGCAAGCGCTACGCGCTCCCGAACAGCACCATCCACCTGCACCAGGTCCTCGGTGGCGCCCAGGGCCAGGCCCGCGACATTGAAATCCAGGCGCGCGAAACGCTCCGCCTGCAGAAGGTGCTCCGCGACATCATTCAGACCACGACGGGCCAGCCGATGGAGCGCATCGAGCGTGACACCGACCGCGACTTCTGGCTCGACCCGCCGCAGGCGAAGGATTACGGGCTGATTGACGAAATTCTCGAAAAGCCGAGCCAGGCGGCAGCTGCCAGCCCGAACGGCAAGGTTTCGAACTAGCCGCCCACGGGCCGGATTACGTCCATCCCCATGTACGGCTGCAGCACTTCGGGAATCTCGATGCTGCCGTCTTCCCGCTGGTAGTTCTCCATCACGGCAATGACCGTGCGAGGAAGTGCGAGGCCGCTGGCGTTCAGCATGTGCGGATTGCTCGTGGGCTGATCTCCGCCTGCCCGGTACCGTATGTTCGCCCGCCGCGCCTGGAAATCGAGGCAGTTGGAGGCCGAGCTCACCTCCAACCATTCACCCTGCCCTGGTGACCAAATCTCCAGGTCGAACGTGCGGGTTGCGTTGAACCCCACGTCCCCGGAGCACAGTTCGATTACGCGGTACGGCAACCCAAGGATTTCGGGGATCGAGCGCGCCCGCGCAACGAGCCGTTCCAACTCCGCCTCGCTCTGGTCCGGCTCGCAGTACACGAACATCTCGACCTTCTCGAACTGGTGACCACGCTTTATCCCGCGAACGTCGCGCCCAGCACTCATCTTTTCCCGTCGGAAGCAAGGAGTGTGCCCCACGAACCGCATGGGAAGCTGCCCGGCCGGGATGATCTCGTCCCGGTACAGATTGACGAATGCCACCTCAGCGGTGGGGATGAAGAAGTAGTCCTCTTCGGCGTCCCGGTAGAGGTTGTCGCGGAATTTTGGCAGCTGGCCGGCGGCAAGCAGCGAGGCCTCGGTGAGCATGTAGGGCAAGTACGATTCGGTGTACCCGGCGCGCGTGTGCTCATCGAGCATGAGTTGAATCAGCGCGCGTTGAAGGCGTGCGAGCGGACCACGCAGCGTATAGAAACGGGAACCCGACATCTTCGCGCCGCGCTCGATATCGAGTCCGCCCACAATCTCGCCAAGCTCCCAGTGTGGACGCGGGTCGAAGGTGAACTGCGGGAGCTCCCCCACCGTTTCGACGACGACGTTCGAGGTCTCGTCGGGCCCCTTCGGGACGTCCGGGTGAAGGATATTCGGGACCTCGAGCAGCAGACCGTTCAGTTCCTCCTCGATGGTCCTGAGTT
>CALFYR010000632.1 GCA_937954195.1 uncultured Dehalococcoidia bacterium | reverse complement strand
CCGGAGTACGGCTCAACGTGCGCGAGCGGCGCGCCTTCATCTACTCCCACGGCACTTACACGCCCTATCCTTTCCAGGTGAACACCGCGGGGATGCCCCTTCGCGTGCGCACGCGCTGCGTATGGGACTTCCTCACGCGGGCACGCGAGGGCCGTCCGGAGAGCTACGAGGACTGGATCTACCAGAGCGTCGGCCGCGGCTTCGCGGAGACCTTCCTCATCCCCTACAGCGAGAAGTTCTGGACCGTCCACCCCCGCGAGATGACCCACGAGTGGACGGGCAACCGGGTGCCCCAGCCCACGACGCTGCAGGTGATCCGCGGGGCCCTGTGGAGCCGCCAGACGCGCATCGGCACCAACGCGGAGTTCCGCTATCCCAGCCACGCGCCGGGCTACGGGTCCATCGGAGAGTCGCTTCGCGCCCGCGCGGCGACGGTGCACTGCGGCCACCGCGCGAACCGTCTGGACGCCGCGGCGCACCGCCTTCACTTCGACAACGGCACCACCGTGGACTACCGGCGCCTCATCAGCACGATCCCGCTGCCCGAATTGGTGCGCATCTGCCCCGAGGCGCCCCCCGATGTGCGGGAGGCCGCCCGGAAGCTGCGCACCAACAGCATCGTGGTGGTGAACCTCGGGATCGACCGGCCCGCGATCAACGACTGGCACTGGGCGCACTTTCCCGATCGCGACGTGAGCTTCTTCCGCATCAGCTTCCCCAACAACTTCTCCGAGAGCGTGGTGCCCCCCGGCATGTCGTCGGTCTCCGCCGAGGTCTCCTACGCCCCGGGCAGCCCCCCGGACGAGGCCGGGATCGTCGAGCGCGTGGTGGAGGACCTTCGGCGGGTACGCGTACTGCGTCCCGGGGACCGGATCGCGTTCTCGATCACCCGCCACATCCGCTACGCCTACTGCATCCACGACTTTCACCGCAAGCTCGCCGTGCGGACTGTGCGCAATTGGCTGCTCGGCAAGGACGTCATCGCCACGGGCCGCTTCGGCCTGTGGAACTACTTCTGGAGCCACGAGGCGATGATGAGCGGTCTGCAGGCCGGGGAGAAGGCCGCACGCGAGGCCACCCTTTCTCACGGCGAAACCTCCGATTGAGGCCCGATGCCGCAGGGAACGGCTTCCCGAGCAGCCGCCAACGCTACGGCGAGCTGCGCTTCTGCCCGCGCTGCGGCGAGCGCTTCCGGCCGGAGAGCTTCCATCCGGTCGAATGTCTCTTCGAATGCGCGGCCTGCGGATTCGACTTCTATCAGAATCCCCTCCCGGCCGCGGTGGTCGCGCTGTCGCATCCCGAGCGACCCGATTCCGTGCTGATCCTCCGGCGCCGCACTCCGCCCGGCATCGGCCTGTGGTGCGTGCCGGGAGGTTTCATCCGCTACGGGGAGGAGCCCGCTGCCGCTGCCGCGCGGGAGGTGCGCGAGGAAGTCGGCATCGACGTGCGGATCGGACATGTGCTGCGGATCGGGATGATGCGCTACGAGTACCGCGACCGGGAACTGTGCATCCTCGAGGTGGCATACCGCGCCGAAGCCCTCGGCGCACTTCCCGGACCCGGACATTTCTCGGCGGAGGCCGATGAGATGGCCTTCCGCTCCGTCGCGGAGGTGATGGCCAACCCCCTGTTGCTCGCGTTCCCCGAGCAATTCGAGGTGTTCCGCGCGCTCGGGGCAGCCGTCGGGAAACTCTAGTTCGCGCCCCTGCGCGAGGCGCCGCGATTCGCCGGCGCCGCCCGCATTCCCGCGACCGGCCGGGACACGCATCCGGCGAGGTCCATGGTGGCTGGTTCGGGTCGGTCGAGACTTCATTGCACGTGCCATTCGATCCGTCTTGGCTTCGGCGGGATTTCCTCCCCGCCGGGATTGCGATCACGGGCCACGACCGCGGTTCCTCCAGCCCCGCATGGCCAAGTCCCGGTTTCGGCGATGTCGGCGGAGCGCTTCCGCCGCAACCGCCGTGTCACGATTCGGTGGTCTCGGTGGCCTCGTCCGGTTGGTTGCCGCGAACGGCGATCGTGCGGGTCACGCTCACCACCACCGGTTTGATCTCGGCGGGGCGCGGCTTCATCGCGTCGAGATGCGCAAGGTGCGGCTGGATCCTCGCGAGCGAGCAGTTCAGGCAGGGATGCTTGAGGTCCCGGGGAACCTCCTTCGCGAGCTCGGGCTTGAAGAGCTTTCGCGCGGCAACGAAGTTCGGCGCGTGCCAGATCGTCTCGCGGCGCCCTCCGGGACCGGCGACGAAGTCGTCCTTGCTGTCGTAGAGGTGGCAACAGGGCACGATGCCCCCGTCGACGTGCATCGCGATCGTGTCATAGAGGAAGGAGCAGCCGGTCTGCCCCGCCCAGGCGCTCTCGTATTGCGAGGGCACGACGCCGGGCTTGGCGCGAAAGACGTCGACCCCGAGCTTGGCGGCGAGCTCGCGCGCCTGCTCGACTTCGTGGCGATTGTGGTCGAACACGAGGTATTGCCACTCCACGCTGGGCGTGCTGAGGTTCCTGCGGCGTTTGTACTCCACCACGTGGCGGATGTTGTCGATAACCTGGTCGATCTTTCCGCCGACGCGGTAGCGCGAGTACACCTCCTGCGTC
>CALFYR010000631.1 GCA_937954195.1 uncultured Dehalococcoidia bacterium | reverse complement strand
GAGGTTTCCTCTCCCTTCTATCAACGCGTCGCTTAAGGAGGCGTCAGATCGACACGGGTTGGAAAAATTTCTTGAAGAACTTTCCACAGGGGATCAAGTGCCCGGTCTGCGGCGATGTCAACCGGGGCGATGGCATCGTCACGCCCCGACCCGTAGCATCCTCAACCAATGGCGAAGGAATCCAAACCTCCGATGGGGTTCCAGAAGGCGATCGGACTCGACATCTATGAACGCGAGGACGGGAAGGCGCGAGCCCGGATCGAGATCTCTGACGAGCACATGAACCCGCACGGCGTGGTCCACGGGGCCGTGCTGTACTCGATGGCCGATACGAGCATGGGGGCCGCTGTGTACACCCGGCTCGCGGACGATGAGTCCTGCGCCACGATCGAACTGAAGATGGTCTACATCGCCGCCGCAAAGGGCGGGACGCTCGAGTGCGAGACGCGGCTCATCAATAAGGGCCGCCGGGTAGCCGTGCTGGAATCGGATGTGTTCAACGACGGGCGGCTGGTGGCGAAGGCGCTCGGCACGTTCGCGATATTCCCGGCCCGGTGAGATGGCTCCCGTAGCCTTAACCCTGAGCGTGTATGTGGTGATCGCGGGGCTGGTCGCCACGCCGTTCGTGGTCGTGGGGATCCGGCGGCGGCGCGAAGGCCGAACGACGCTGGCTCGTGTTCTTATCGCGTGGGGCACGCTCGTCGTGCTGGCACCGGTGCTGACTACCTCGCTGGCATATGCCTTCGGCCTTCGCGAAGCCACCACGACGGATCGCGGAGAGGCCTGGCCGACGTGGGCCCTCGTGTTTCCCCCTTCGGCCTTCGCCATGCTCGGAGGAACGTTCATCTGGTTTCTGGCGTGGGTGCTGGCCTGGGGCGTGCGGCCCGAGCGAGACGAGGCAGGAGCTACTCCCAATACGCGACGAGAATCTCGTTGACCGATTCGGCGGCTCGTTCGATGGGAATGGCGAACCCGACGCACTGCCCACTGATGGAGCCAGCCACCATGACACCGACAACCCGGCCATCCATGTCAACGAGTGGCCCACCTGAGTCTCCACTCTCCATCGCCGCATCGGTCTGAATGAGGTCGCCGTACCCTCGGCCCTGTGGTGTCAGGATGTCGCGTCCGGTGGCAGAGACAATCCCGAGGCTAGCCGTCGGGCCACCTTCCGGCGCTCGCCAGTTGCTGATTGCGAGCACGGAGTCGCCGACATCGAGGCGGCTGCTGGCCCCGAGCTCCAGTGGAGGCAGCCCGGCAGCCTCGATGCGCAGGACCGCGATGTCGTTGGCTTCGTCGATGCCGATTAGCTCCGCCCTTGCGGATGTGCCATCGAGATGCGTAACCGTGATAGTCCTGGCGCCCGCCACCACGTGCTCATTGGTGACGATGTGACCGCGCGTGTCGAAGACGAAGCCGCTCGCAGCACCGGTGAGCGGAACGGGGCTCATGGGATTTTGCGCGGTCTCGAATATCACGTGAATCGAGACGACGGACGGCGTTACCTGCGCGACCACCTCCCGGATGGCACCGGAGCCGTCCGACGTAGGGCAAACCAAGGGAGCCGAACCACGCTCCGAATTCTCGCCAAACAACACCGCGGTTACCGCGCCGCCCGCAGCACCGGCAGCGAGCCCCGCCACAGCCGCAACAGCCACCAAGGTCGACCAACCGGGGCCTGCGGGCAGCGGGACGCTGGTTCTCACTCGGAAGATTCCCTCCTCACTTCAGGATGCGCCCGCTCCAGGTGCAGAACGTCCGCCGGATGGCCGCGATCCGGCGTTCATTCGGCCGCAAATCCGCCGCCCTCAGCCGAAGGAAGGATGCAGACGGCCGGGTAGATGCCGTAGTCTGTGGGTACCAACGGGAGAGGCCTCCATTGATCGACTAGCACCGGCGAAGCGCGAACACGAATGAGACGGCAATAAGGCCGCCGACTTTCGTGTGCCGGTGTGCCCAACTCCTCCCGCCCCACACCTCTGACTCTCGCTTCGTCCACGCAGCCATCCGTTCCGGGTGGGAGCATGCCGTGGAGTCCATCGCTTGCTATCGATTCATCATCTGAACAAAGAACTCGGGGGGCGGCCGGTCCTCTCGAACGTGTCGTTCTCAGCCGGGCGCGGCGACGTGCTCGGGGTCGTTGGACCGAACGGCGCCGGGAAGACCACCCTGCTGCGAATCCTCGCCGGGACGCTTTCCTGCGACTCGGGGCGCGTGGAGATCCCCCCGGGCGCGACGGTCGGGACGTTGGCCCAGGGCTACGCGGGACGTGAGCACGAACGCGTCGACACGGTGTTCCCGCGGGCCTTCGGGGGGGATGCCGCGGGCGAACGGCTCGCCGAGCTTGCGGACCTCATGGCGGCTGCTACGGGCGACGAGCAGGACGCGCTCTCCGAGGAATACGACCGCGTGCTGGCCCGGATTTCGGAGAACCCGGGAGTGGACGTGGCGGCCGCGCGGGGTGCGCTCGGCGTGCGGCACGTGTCCGCGGATACGCGGGTGAGCCAGCTTTCGGGCGGGGAGCTGACGAAGCTCGGGCTGCTCGACCTGCTCGCGCTCGCCCCGGACGTGCTACTGCTGGACGAGCCCACGAACAACCTCGATATCGCCGGGCTGGAGTGGCTTGAAGCTGAGGTCGGCCGCTTCCCGGGTGTAGTGGTGGCGGTGTCGCACGACCGGGTGTTCCTGGACACGTGCGCGACAAAGATCCTGGAGCTCGATTCCCGTGGGCGCGGGGCCGAGCTGTTCGTCGGGAACTACTCGGCGTTGCTCGCCGAAAAGGAGCGCAGGTCCGCAGAACGATGGTCGGCCTACGAGCGGCAACAACGCGAAGAGGCGCAGCTCAAGGCGGCGATCCACAAGATCGAGACGCGCGCGCGCGGAATCGAGCAGCGGACGATCGACTTCGCCAAGCGGAAGAAGGCGCTGAAGATCGCGCGCCGCTCGACCGTGCTCAAAGCGCGCATGGAACGCCAGCTCGAATCATCCGACCACATCGAGCGGCCGGAGAAGCAACCGCACGGGTTCTACGGCGAGTTCACCGCGACCAGCGGCGCGACGCGTTTGTTGGCGGTGGAGGACGTGGCGTTGGAGGTTGGCGGCCGCCATCTCTTGGATAGCCTGGAATTCGCTGTCGACAAGGACGAGTGCGTGGTGATCACTGGGCCCAACGGGGCGGGCAAGACGACCCTGTTGCGGGCCGTACTCGGTGTGCAGCCACCCGCGGCAGGCACGATTCGCGTCTCACCAACCGCCAAGGTGGGGTACCTCGCGCAACAGGACGACCCGGCGGCGCTCGCGGAGGACGCGGCCACGACACCCGTCGACATCCTCCGCCGATCGGCATCGATGACCGAGGCCGACGCGACGAACTTCCTGCACCAGTTCCTTATCGGGCACGACCAGGTTCGTACGCCGGTGGGTCAGCTGAGCTACGGCGAGCGGCGGCGGCTGGCGTTGGCGGTCCTCGTGCGAAGCGGCGCCAACCTGCTCATCCTGGACGAACCGACGAACCACCTGGACCTGGCCAGCCGGGAAGCGTTCGAACAGGCACTCGAGGGGTACACGGGCGCTGCGCTCGTCGTTTCGCACGACCGGCGTTTCATCGAGCGCTTCGCCGATAGGGTGATCGAGCTGTGACCCGGTGTGTTACCCGAGGAAGGCCGTGACTTCCTTCTCGAACGCCTCGGTATTTTCGACCGGCACCATGTGGCCGGCGCCGGGAACGGTGACGAGTTGCGACTTCGCAATTTTGGAGGCGAAGAGTGGTCCGTAGGCCGGAGGGATGAGCTTGTCCTGATCGCCCCAGATGATGAGCGTCGGCGCCTTGATGCGGTGGAGGCGCTTCTTCAGGCCCTTATCCGGGATTGGCCAGATGAACTTGCCGGTGGCGCTGAAGTTCGCCAGCTGGAAGTACATGTTCTCGGCCATCTCATCCTCGTTTGCCGGAGGAGTGAAGAGCGTGGGAATGACCGGGTTGTTCATGTCGCCGAAGAGGTAGTTCGGGAGCTGGTTCGGCATCAGCGTGAAGATGTCGGTCATGGGGGTTTCGTCCATCCAGAGGCCGACCGGGCAGGTGAGCACGAGCTTC
>CALFYR010000630.1 GCA_937954195.1 uncultured Dehalococcoidia bacterium | reverse complement strand
GTTCAGCGATTCCTGGACGATGCGGTAGAGCGCTTCCTTCGCCTTGACGGGGATTGACGGCTCGTCGCAGAGGGTGACGGTGACGGCGAGGTTGTGGCGCGCCTGGGCGAGCGAGGCGAGGCGCTGCAGCGCCAGCACCAGTCCCTGTTCGGCAAGCGATTCGGGGACGAGTTCGAAGATGAGGGCGCGGGTTTCCGCGAGGCCGGATTCGGCGAGCTGGATGATGTAGTCGATGGGCTCGAGGTGTTCCGGCGGGCTTTCGGCAAGGCGCTTCTTCGCCGTCCGTGCGCCGAGCCCGATGCCGTAAAGCGCCTGCGACACCGAATCGTGCAGGTCGCGGGCGAGGCGCTGGCGTTCCTCCATGGAAGCGGCTTCCTGGGCGCGTTCGAACAGGATTGCATTCTGGATGGCGAGGCTGGCACGGGACGCGAAGGCATCCAGGAGCCGTCGATCGGAGTTCGAGAAGCGGCGCGGCCGAAGCCAGCCGATACTGAAGACTCCCCAGAACTCCCCATTCAGCACGATTCCAACTTCGGCCATTGCGCCCACGGCCGCGCGTTGGCCCAGGCGGCCAACCAGGACGGGGACTTTCGAAATGTCTTCGACGATGCTCGTCTGCAACGGTTTGGCGTCAGCGAACTGCTCGTGGGGGAAGGTGCGGTAGACGCGGTCGATCTCGGCCAGGAGGTTGGGACGGATGCCGCGCGAGGTCTTCACGGCTAACTCGTCGTTCTCGTCCCAGGTGGCTACCAGGCTTGAGTCGGCGCCAAGGAGCTCCATGGTAAGTTCGGCCATGGCCTCGACCACGTCGTCGATGTCGAGCGAGCGGTGGAGGGCTTCGTCGGCGCGGTGGAGCGCTTCGACTTCGGCGGCGCGGCGTTGGGTTTCGCTAAAGAGCAGAGCGTTGTCCATCGCCAGCGCGGTGCGTTCGGCGATTGCCCGCTGGAAGTTCGCCTCGTCCTGGTCGACCTCCAGGCCGGGCGGGTAATAGAGGTAGACGACCCCGAAGACGTCTTCGCGGATCTGGAACGGGTTGGCGACGAGGGTGTCGTAGGGAATCTGCGCCAGGATATCGAGCATGCCCGCGTACTCAGGCTGGGCGCTGAGGTATTCACGGGCGTTGGGGATGACCCATGTTTGACCGGCCTGGACGGCCTCGCGCAGCAGGTCGCCGTTTCCGGCGTCCTGGCGGGCGCGGATCATGGCATCGCCGTACCCCTCCGGGAGATTGACGGAGGCGTAGGCGATCGCGCCGAAATCGACCGCGTCGAGCAGGACGAGGCTGGCAGCGACGGCGCGGGTCGCATCGACAATCTCGTGAGCGAGAGCCTCGAGGACTTCGACGAGCGGGCGCTCGTAATTGACCTGGGAAGCGATACTGGCGAGGGTTTCGGCGCGGCGGAGCCTCGCTTCGAGCGTGGCCGTGGACTCCCGGGGCTCGGGTTCGAGGACCTGCGATTCGCCCATCGGATGGCAGGGTATCTCATTGTTGGTGCCGCAACATGAGTCACGGATGGCACGCGTTGTTGCGGTGGCTCCCAGCGGGGGCGCTGGTATCATGGCCGCTTTCGGAAAGCGCCCTATGGAACCTACCGCGATAACCGTCCGTGTGCCTGCAACCAGCGCCAACCTTGGCGCGGGATTCGACTGCCTTGGGATAGCCCTGGACCTCTTCGCCAGCATCACCGTTACGTTCAGCGATGCTGAGCAGATGCCGACCGAGGATGTGGGCGAAAAGATGGTGCTCACGGCGGTGCGGCAGACGTACCTTCGGCTGGGGAAGCAGGCTCCCCACGGTGTGAGAGCGCGCTACAACGTGGCGATCCCGCTGGGGCGCGGCCTTGGCGCAAGCGCCGTGGCGCGGGTGGCCGGCGTTGTGGCGGTGAACGAATTCGAACGGAAGCCGCTGGACGAAGGCGGCATGCTCGACATCGCGAGCGAACTGGAGGGGCATGGCGACAACGCCTGCCCGGCGCTCTTCGGCGGGCTGCAGGTGTGTGTTCAGGCGGCGAACGGCCATTTCCTCCGGGCGCCGAGCCGGTACCCGCAGGATGCCCACCTGGCGATCCTGATCCCGGACCACGCGATGCCGACGAAAGAGGCGCGGAAGGCACTGCCGGATTCGTACTCGAAGGCGGATGCTGTACATAACACTGGTCGAGCGGCACTGTTCGTGGCGGCGATGGCGAGCGGCCGGCTGGACCTGCTGGATGAGGCGACGGACGACCGGATTCACCAGCGGCAGAGGTCTGAGCTGTTCCCACCAATGTTCAGCGTGTTCCAGGTGGCGAAGGACGCGGGGGCATATGCCGCGTGGCTGAGCGGCGCGGGAAGTTCGATCGCGGCTATCTGCCCGGAGGAGAAGGTGCGCGACATCGCGGCGGCGATGCTGGCGTGCTCCGAGGGCATGGGGTACAGCGGGCGTTCGATGGTGACGCGGATTGCCAAAGAGGGAGCGACCGTTTCGAAGGTCGAGCTGGTGGACGAGTAGCGAAATGCCGCTGCGCCCCGCGACGGAAGCAGACCTCGATACCATCATCGAGCTGGTGCATGCCCTGGCCGAGTACGAGCGGGAGCCGGATGCCGTTCGATTGGATAGGGACGAGTTCCGGCGCCACCTGTTTGGCCCGAGGCCATACGCCGAGGTGATCCTGGCAGAGACGGATAACGGTTCGAGCGCCGGTTTCGCGCTGTTCTTTCACAACTTCAGCACGTGGGAAGGGAAACCCGGCATCTACCTGGAGGACCTGTTCGTTCGGCCGGAGCTACGCGGGCACGGGTACGGCAAGGCGTTGCT
>CALFYR010000629.1 GCA_937954195.1 uncultured Dehalococcoidia bacterium | reverse complement strand
TTCCAGGAGATCATCGACGTGTGCGCGGTCCGGATCGCTGACCACCTGCACAGCGTCTGAGGGGACTCCGGTGCCGGCGAGCGCCCGCTGGATGAGCTCGCCGAGGGCGGCGTTGCTATGCCGGGCTTCCTTACCGCCCCGGAGAATGCTGGCGTTCCCGCTCTTCATGGCGAGGACCGCGATATCGACCGTGACGTTCGGCCGGGACTCGTAGATGCAGGCGACCACACCCAGCGGGACCCGGCGGCGGCCGATAAGGAGGCCGTTCGGCAACGTCCTGGAATCGAACACCTCGCCGACCGGATCGGGCAACGTCATGACATCGCGCGTGTCCTTGGCGATGCCCCGGAGCCTGTCCGGCGTTAGCGTGAGCCGCTCGACGAAGTAGTCGTCGAGGCCGTTCGCGCGGGCAGCCTCAAGGTCCAGGGCGTTAGCCTCAAGGACGGCCGCTTGCTCGGTTTCGAGCAATTCGGCGATGCGGGCGAGCGCGCGGTTCTTCTCGGCGGTCGAAAGGCGGGCGAGCACGCGGGACGCGGTCCGGGCGGCGCTCGCTCGTTCACGGAGCATGGAAACGGTCGTGGTCACGCTGAGAGTGTAGCACCCGGCGATTAGCCCGGGCGGCAGATCTTCTCAGCCGGCCGAGTCCGCGAGCCATTCGGCAAGCACCTCTCCCGTGTGCATTCCAGGCTCGCCCGGCGGCGGGAGCGTTGCGGCGGGTGGTCCGCCGACGGTCCTGAAGGGCCGCCCGGGAATCCGGACGCGATCCCCTCCAGGGGCCCGGACCTCGCGCAGCAGGCCGCGCGCTTCCAGCTGCGGGCAGGCGAACAGGTCGTCGATGGTCTGGACGAGCGCGAAGGTGAGGTGGAGCGCCTCCGCCTCTTCGAACCACTCCTGCGCCGTCTTGCGCTGGAACGGCGGCACAAAGAGCTCGACGAACTCGTCGAAGTGCCGCATGCGGCCCTCGGCGGTCTGGAAGCGCTCTTCGGCGAGGCGCGGTTCGTCGAGCAACTGAGCCACGCCATCCATCCGCATCGTGGCCACCGCGCCGGGTGCGCAGTACACGAACCGGTCGCTGGCGGGGACCATGCGCAGGCCCGCCTTGATCCGCGCCTCCCGGCGCGCGACTCCGCCGTCGTAAACGTACTCGCTGATCTGGGCCGCGGTGTGCACCGCGAGCGCTTCGACGAGCGAAGTATCGACTCGCTGGAGCACACCCGACTTCCGAGCGGAGCGAACTCCGAGAAGGATGGCCGAGGCGGCGGCGACCCCGCCCATGATGGCGCCCTGGTACGGCGGCAGTTGCATCGGTGGTTGGTCGTGCTCGCCCGTCAGGAACATGAGCCCGCTGGCGGCCTGCACGACGAGGTCGGTCGATGCCCAACTGGCCTTTGGCCCGCTGAGTCCAAAGGCGCTGACCGATGCGATGACCTGGCGGGGGGCCAGGGTCTGATACGCGTCAGCGGGGAGTGCCACTTCCGCCAGGGCGAACGGCGAGAAGTCCCCCACGACCACGTCCGCCGCCGCGGCCAGCCTGCGCAGCGTCGCCATATCGACCGCGACCGACCGCTTGCCGGCGTTCGCGAAGAGGAACGCGCCACCCGTGCCGCCTCCCCAGCGGGACTCAACATGGCGGAGCGGGTCGCCGCCGGGCGGCTCGGTCTTCACGACGTCCCAGCCGGTTTCGGCGAGGAGCCGCGCCGCATAGCCGGGGCCAACCCCTGTGCCAACATCGAGCGCGCGTGGCCGTTGCGTCACGGGCGGTTTCCGCCGGCGACTGCGCGCCACCCGCCATGGTCGGCATCAACGCGCGAGAACTCGCCGCGGGTGACGCGGAGCTGCTGCGCCTCAGCCGTTCGCGCGGGTGGTGAAGGCGGTGTCGCTACGCCCGTGACCCCCGCATCGATGAGTCGCCGGATCTCGGTCGCCGTGTAACCCGCGTAGTCACGGAGGATGTCTTCACTATGGCATCCGACCGGCCGCGACTCTTCCAACGGTACCGCCGGGCCACCGCCCCACGCCGGCCCGACGTGCGGGTACGCGCCCGAACGCCCGCCCTGGCTTCGTTCGGCTATACCGAAGAACCCGCGCGCCCCGAGATGCGCATCCGTGGCGACGTCGGCGGCATCGGCCACCGGAGATGCGGCGATACCGCGCGCCTGGAGAGCGGCGGCCGCGTCCTCCGCCGCGAGGTTTCGCGCCCAGGCAGCGACGGCTGCGGCGGTAGGCTCGCGGATGCCGGTTGCGTCCATCAGCGCGGCTGCCTGGTCGTCGCGCACGGCGAGTGCAAGGTGCCGGTCGTGGCCCTGTGTTTCGAAGACGCCGTGGAGTGCGAACGTAGCGTCACCGTTGCCGGCGCGTGCGGGAGTTGCGCCGAGCTGGGCCTCGGCGAGGACCGGACCGAGTTGGGCGACCGAGGTCTCATACAGCGAGATGTCGATGTGCTGGCCCTCGCCGGTGCGCTCCCGTTCTTCGAGCGCTGCAAGGATGGCGAACGCTGTATTCAGGCCACACGTGGTGTCGGCATAAACGATGGTGCCCGGCCGTCCCGGCCAGTCGTCCGGGTCGCCGATGAGCCAGTTGTGTCCCGAAACAGCCTCGGCGCCGGGCCCGAACAGCGGCCGCTCGCCCCACGGGCCGGTGGTGCCGAACCCGGTGAGCGAGACGTACATGATGTCCGGCTTGATCGCGCGGACCGATTCGTAGTCGATGCCGAATTTCCGCACGACGCGCGGCGTGTAATTGTGCGCGACAACATCGCACGTGGCGGCCACGCGCAGGAACGCCTCGGCGGCGCCATCGACGTTCAGGTCGAGGGCGAGCTGCCGCTTGTTCCGCGTGAGGTCGATCTCCGAGAGGTTCGGCACCCCGCGCCCGTGGGATTGGACCCGGATGACTTCGGCGCCCATATCGGCGAGGTGGCGAGTGGCGACGGGGAGCGCGACAGCCTGTTCCATGGAGAGGATGCGGACGCCGGCGAGTGGTGGTTCGGGCACGGCGTGTATCCTACCGAAATGCGGCGCGAGCGGGTCGCAGCACTGATTCACACGGAGGGGGCCATGACCCTGCCCACAACCAGGGATGCGGCGTTGCCGACCCTGACGATCACCCCGATTAACACGGCGGCGAATTCGCGCGGTTCCATCCACGACGACGAGAAGGCGAAGGAGATGGGCTACAAAGGCGGCTTCATTCCCGGCACCACCGTGCTCGGGTACATGAGCCGGCTGATGCAGGAGACCTATGGCGCGCGCTGGCAGGCCGGTTCGACGTTCAAAGGGCGGCTGCGGCGCCCGCTTTACGAAGGTGCTCCAGCGACCGTGACCGGCGCGATCATCGAAGACGCGACGCCAGCGAACGGCAACACCGTGACCGTCGAACTGAAAGTCATCGACGGCGAAGGCACGGTTGTGGCGTTCGCCGAGGCGACCTGCAAGGTCCAGGGAGGATGACCACCATGGGCCTGCCCGTGATGAACGAAGAGAACGCGCCGCCCGGCAAGGCACTGAACAGCTACGAGATCACCTACGACCAGGCAGCGATAGCTACGTACCTGGCGCGAGGCGCGGAGTCGCCCGAGTTGTACACACACGACGGAGTACTGACCGTGCCGCCGGGGATGTTCCTTGGCGCCTACGGCCGCCTCATCCACGAGACGTTCCACTACGAGGCCGGCGTTCACACGGCTTCGGAGATGACGGTCCACCGCTGTCCGCCGGCCGGGACGAAGGCGACGGTTTCCGGCGAGATCATCCGGACGTTCGAGCGAAATGGGGACAAGTACGTGACGTTCAGTGTGCGCGTGGCTGACGTCGAGGGCCTCTGCGCCGAAGTCGAGCACACGTCGATCTACGGGCTGCGCTCGCGCGCTTAGTCCAGGTCGCGGAGTTCCATCTCCGGGTTTTCTTTGCGGCAGTAATCCTCTTCCCACGGGGAGGCGAAGATTGCCGCCGGGACATCGCCGCGAGCGGTGACCAGGATGGTTGAGCGTGGCCAGCGGACTTCGCCACCGGGATGGATGTAGGCCTTCGCGCTGGAATGCGGCATCGGTTCGATCCGGGTTTGGACGCCGTACTCGGCTTCGAGACGAGCCGCCGCGACTTCGAACTGCAGATGGCCAACCGCGCCAAGGATTGGGGCCGAACGCGAGCCATCAACCCGGTAGAACACGTGGATTGCGCCCTCTTCCTCAAGCTGTTCGAGGCCGCGCTGGAACTGCTTGGATTTCGAGAACGACTGGCTTTCGAGGGTGGCGAAAACCTCCGGCTGGAAGCGCGGAATGGCGTCGAACTGGCGCTTGCTGCCCCCCGTGAGCGTATCGCCGATGACGAAGACGCCGGGATTCACCAGGCCGATGACGTCGCCTGCGTAGGCTTCCTCCACGGTTTCGCGTTCGCGCGCAAACAGGCGGTGGGGCCGGGTGATGCGGACCGACTTGTTCAGGCGTGGGTGATGGACCGCCATGTCTTTCTCGAACTTTCCGGAGCAAATGCGCAGGAACGCCATGCGGTCGCGGTGGTTCGGGTCCATGTTGGCCTGGATCTTGAAGATGAAGCCGCTGAACTCCGTGTCTTCGGGGGCGACGACGCCGACCGAAGATTCGCGCGGGCCGGGGGCGGGGGCCAGGTCCTTGAGCGCGGCCAGGAAGGGTTCGACGCCGAAGTTGTTCAGCGCGCTGCCGAAGAACACCGGCGTCTGTTCGCCGCGCAGGAACGCTTCCCGGTCGAACGGCGGCGTGATGCCGCGCACGAGCTCGACGTTTTCCCGCAGGTCGGCGTGGCCCTTATCGCCGAGGAGTTCCGTGAGCTTCGGGTCGTCGATGTCGCCGACGGAGACAGGTGCGCGGAAGCGGTTACCTTCGGTGCGCTCGAAGCGGAGGACCGCGTTGGACACCAGGTCGTACACGCCGCCGAACGTGGGGCCGTCGCCGATCGGCCAGTTCATCGGCACGGTCTTGATCTGGAGGAGGTCCTCGATCTCGTCGAGGAGTTCGAGCGGCTCGCGCCCGGCGTGGTCCAGCTTGTTGATGAACGTGAGGATCGGAATGCCGCGGCGCCGGCAGACATCGAACAGCTTGCGGGTCTGGCTTTCGATGCCCTTCGCGCTATCGAGCACCATCACCGCGCTATCGACGGCCATGAGTGTGCGGTAGGTGTCTTCGCTGAAGTCCTGGTGGCCCGGCGTATCCAGCAAGTTGAATCGGCAATCGAAGGCGTCGAACTGGAGCGCCGTGCTCGTGATCGAGATGCCGCGCTGTTGCTCCATCGCCATCCAGTCCGAGGTGGCGGCGCGGGCGTTCTTGCGGGCGCGGACCGAGCCGGCCTCTTCGACGGCGCCTCCGTACAGAAGGAACTTCTCGGTCAGCGTTGTCTTGCCGGCGTCGGGGTGCGAAATGATCGCGAAGGTGCGGCGGCGCTCGACTTCGGCGCGCAACTCAGCGGCGCTTGCGGGGGATTCGGTTGGAGTCGTCATTGCGGGAGGACGGCCAGTCGTGTGTCCGTAGATCGAGCGTAGCGGATTCAGGTGGAAGGGGCACTTGGGGCGAACCCTGTTGCCGGATTGTGAATTGTCGGACAACCCCGCGGCCATGCGCACCGCTTAACGCGCATCCCTATTACCATTGCGGCGTATGCCCACGACCATCGCACCAACCTCCATCGCCGAGCTCACGGATGTCGCGAAGCGCGTCCGCAAAGACATCGTCGAGATGGTGTACCAGGCGCAAAGTGGACACCCCGGCGGCTCGCTTTCGGCGGTCGAACTCGGTGTGTCGCTGTTCTGGAACCATCTTCGTTGCGACACCGCCAACCCCGATTGGCCCGACCGCGATCGCTTCATCCTTTCGAAAGGACACGCGACGCCGTTCTACTACTCCATCCTCGCGGAGCGCGGCTTTTTCAGCACCGAGTTGCTGAAGAGCTTCCGTTCCCTGGGGAGCCCGTTGCAGGGCCATCCCTCGATGAACGCGCTGCCGGGCATCGAAATGTCGGGTGGCTCGCTGGGCCAGGGGTTGTCGTTCGCGATCGGGCACGCCCTTTCGGGCCGCATGGACAAGCGGGACTTCCGCTGCTGGGTGCTGATGGGGGATGGCGAACTGAACGAGGGCCAGGTGTGGGAAGCGGCGATGGCCGTCCCGCATTTCGACCTTGGAGACCGCATCATCGGGCTCGTGGACCGCAACGGCATCCAGAACGATGGCTGGGGCAAGGACATCATGGAGATCGACCCCGCGAAGATGTGGGCGGGCTTCGGCTGGAAGGTGATCGAGTGCGACGGTCACGACATGGCGGCAGTGGACCAGGCCCTCGGCGAAGCCGAAAAGGCCGATGAACGGCCGCGCGTCGGCGTGGCGACCACCGTAAAGGGCAAAGGCGGCTCGTTCATGGAGAGCCACC
>CALFYR010000628.1 GCA_937954195.1 uncultured Dehalococcoidia bacterium | reverse complement strand
CGATGTTAAATACGTCGACGAACTGCTTGAGCAGCGTTCCGAGTTGCGCCGCGGGATC
The DNA here is from genome assembly GCA_937954195.1 of uncultured Dehalococcoidia bacterium. Lineage (GTDB taxonomy): Bacteria > Chloroflexota > Dehalococcoidia > Tepidiformales > Tepidiformaceae > Amarobacter. Next base: position 2,214 of record CALFYR010000628.1, on the reverse strand, counting down.
GTCGGCGAACAGCAGCAACAGGGCTGGGAGGAATGCCGGCATCAGATGGAGTACCGTAGGGCTTTGCGCGTTTTGTGGCGTTCCATGGCGAGATGGAGCAGCCGGTCGACCAACTTGGGCATGGGCAGCCCGGAATGTTCCCACATTTTCGGGAACATGCTGATGGAGGTGAAGCCGGGGATGGTGTTGATCTCGTTGATGTAGAGTTTGCCGGTTGTGGATTCGAGGAGGAAATCGACGCGCGACATGCCTTCGCACTGGACGGCTTTGTAGGCTTCGACGGCGATACCACGGAGTTCGGCGGTGGTTGCCGGCGGTAGGTCCGCGGGCACCAGGCATTGTGCTTTATCGAGGAGATACTTGTCTTCGTAGTCGTAGAATTCCTTGGACGGCAGGATCTCGCAGGGGAGCGAGGCTTCCGGCTGTTCGTTGCCAAGGACGGCACATTCGAGTTCGCGGCCGATGATGGCTCGCTCGACAATGATCTTGCGATCGAACTGGGCGGCGAGTTTGACGGCGGCTTCAAGCTCCTGTGCATTGCGGGCTTTGCTGATGCCGACGCTGGAGCCGAGATTGGCGGGCTTCACGAACACGGGAAAGCCGAACCTTGCGTCGACGACGGCTGGGTCGATTTGCGGCGTGGTGAGAGTGACACATTCGACAACGGGCAATCCGCGTTCGAGGCAGAGGCGCTTCATGGCGTCTTTGTCCATGGCAGCGGCTGAGGCGAATACGCCGGGCCCAACGTACGGCAAGTCGGCGAGTTCGAGCAACCCCTGGACGGTGCCGTCTTCGCCGAAGGTGCCGTGGAGCACGGGGAAAACGACATCGATGTGGGAATTGGAACCGGGTTCGGGCTGAATGGGTTTCGGCGACCAGCGGCCTTCCTTGGAGATGAGGTAGTGCAGCACCTGGTACTTTTCGGGGTCCATGGCTTCGATGATGGACTTTGCCGAGCGCAACGAGATTTCATGTTCGCCGCTCCGTCCTCCATAAATGACGGCAACGCGTGTTTTCACAAGATCCTCTTTCCAAGAGCGGAAGTGGCCAGTTCGACGGCGAGTTCGGCGGTGCGATTCACTTCGTCGATGACGGGGTTCACTTCCACAATTTCGATAGACAGCATGAGGCCGGAATCATTGATGGTTTCCATGGCCAGGTGGGCTTCGCGGTAGGTGATGCCGCCGCGGACGGGGGTGCCGACGCCGGGGGCGAATTGCGGGTCGACGGAATCCATGTCGAAGGAGAGGTGGAATCCGGCGGTACCGGCGGCGGCGATTTCGATGGCTTCCTTCATGATGGCGCGGAGTCCGCGTTCATCGATGTCGCGCATGGTGAAGGCATGGACGCCGCTTTGCTTCACGTGGGGTTTTTCGAGTTGATCGACATCGCGGACACCGACGAGGACGACATTGCGCGGATCAACAATGGGTGAGAAGCCGTTGAGGTGGGTGAGCTCGCGGGGACCCATGCCGACGATACAGGCGAGAGGCATGCCGTGAACATTTCCGCTGGGCGATGTTTCGGGGGTATTCATGTCGGCGTGGGCGTCGATCCAGATCAGTCCGATGGATTTTTTCTGCTTGCGGTAATGACGCGCCACACCGGAAACAGTACCGGCGGCCACGGAATGATCGCCGCCGAGCACAAGCGGGAGTTCACCGGCGGCAAGCGCTTTCTGCACGGTGGCGGAGATGCGTTTGCAGGTAGCGGCGATTTCGCGGAGGTAACGTGCCGAAACGTGGCCGGGTTCGACACTTTCGGCCTGCTCCGCATCGACGTTGCCGTAGTCGTGGACGCGATAGCCGAGGGCGGCGAGGCGAGCATCGAGATTGGCAACGCGGATGGCGGATGGGCCCATATCGACGCCCCTCCTCCCTGCTCCCAGATCCAGAGGCGCGCCGATGACGGCGATGTCAGAACAGCGCATTATCTACAGGTTATCGTGTTACAGAGCGGCAATCACGGCATCGGTGAATTGCGTGGTGGTGGCGGAGCCTCCGATGTCGGCGGTGACCGTTTTGCCCTCGGCGTAGACTCTGGCGATGGCGTGCTGGAGACGGTTGGCGGCGTCGCGTTCGTTGAGATGGCGGAGCATCATGACGGCGGATTGCATGAGGGCAGTGGGGTTGGCGACGCCTTTGCCGGCGATGTCGGGAGCGCTGCCGTGGACCGCTTCAAAGACGGCGTGCGATTCGCCCATGTTGGCTCCGG
>CALFYR010000627.1 GCA_937954195.1 uncultured Dehalococcoidia bacterium | reverse complement strand
GGATGGCGGAAGTCATAGGCTTTGACGCGCCGATCCGCCGGGTCCTTGCGCGCGGGTGCGGGCATGGCCAGGGGTTCATCGGATTCGAGCACACTGACGTCAGCGTTCAGTAGCGCATCGATTTCGCGTTGACTCAGGACGGCGTTCTCGGATGCCACGAGCGTTCTCCTGGCGACAGTGTCCCTTTGATGACTATCGGCACGATATACGCGGTTTCCCTAGGTAGGGCGGAAAACCTCCCCAGAACGGTGACCAAGGCATAAGGGAAGTCCCCATGGGTATTTGGGGGCCACGCCCGATGCCGCGCCGGGACGAAACACACGTAGCTTTTAGGAGCGCCCCGGAGATGACTGTGCCGGGAACTTCCAGGAGGACCACACTGGTGGCAAAGACCGAAACCCCCGAACTCGCCGGACAGACTCAGACCGAAGAGCATGTCGTCATCTTCCGGCTGGCAGATGAGTTCTACGCACTCGATATTCAAACCGTCCAGGAAATCGTCCGCATGCAGGCGATCACCTCGATCCCCGGATCGGACTTCTGGGTAGAGGGAATCACCAACCTGCGCGGCCGCGTTGTGCCGGTCATCGACCTGCGCAAGCGCTGCGGCGTCGATGCGCGCGACTACACGGCGGAGACCCGCATCGTGGTGGTCAGCAGCGCCAACGGCATGGTTGGCCTGATCGTGGACGCGGTTTCCGAAGTCATGCGAATTCCTGGCGAGCAGGTCGAGCCCCCGAGCGCGATCGTTTCGGTGCCGGAAAACACGTACCTGCGCGGCGTGGCCAAGCTCGATGAGCGCCTGGTTTCGCTCGTCGATCTCGAAGGCGTGCTGCCGGCCGGCGACGAGTTCCAGTACGCGGCCCAGGCTGCGTAAGCAGCTCCCGCCGCACCCGTCCCCACTGATACGAACCTCTCAAGCGTGAGGAGTGCCGCCGCATGGCCAGCACCAAAGGACAGCCGCTCCAGTTCGAACTCGACGATGACGATCTGAAGCTCTTTTGCGAAGAAGCAGACGAGCAGATCGAGCTCCTCGATACCAGCCTTGTGCAACTCGAGGGGGAACCCGATCCCGAACTCGTCCAGCAGATCTTCCGGGCTGCCCACACGTTGAAGGGTTCGAGCGCGACCATCGGCCACAAGAAGATGGCCTCGCTCACGCACGCAATGGAGACGGTCCTCGATGCCGTGCGGCAGGGGCGGCGTACACCCACCTCCGAAGTGGTGGACGCGCTCCTGGCCGGCCTCGATGCCCTGCGCGTCCTCACGGAGGAAGTGGTTACCCGGGTGGACTCGGGCATCGAAACCGGACGGCTCGAAGCGGACCTCAACGCTGTACTCGAAGAGCCCGAGCAGCTGAACTCCCTGAGCGTCGCCCCTTCGAACGCGGCGACCTACCCGGTCCCACCGGATGCGCTGGCCGCGGTAAGGACGGAACTCGACAATGGCGCCGCCGCCTACGTGGTCGAACTGACGATCGCGCGGGAATGCCAGCTCCCGTCTATCCGCTGCTTTCAGTCCCTCCAGGAGCTGGACGCGCTTGGCAAGCTGCACCTCACGTGGCCGGCGCGCGACCTGATCGAAGCGGGCTCAGGGGAGTTCGAACTTGCCGGGTTGCTGACCACGATGCAGTCCGAGGAGCAGATCACGGCGGCCCTGCAGGCAGTCACCGACATCGAATCGGTTGGCGCCCGCGCAATCCCTGCCGACGAACTCGGAGCGGAGATTGCGGCCACGGCGAAAGCTGCCCCGGCCGCTGCTACCGCGGGACGGCCCCAGCTTTCCGTCGTGGATGACCACGGCCCGGCCGACACTGGCCCCAAGGCGAGCGCGGCCGCCAAGAACAAGACAGCCCAATCCGTCCGGATCGACGTTGAGCGCCTCGACGGCCTGATGAACCTGGTCGGCGAACTGGTTATCGACCGGACCCGGCTCCAACAGGTTCGCGAGCAGCTTGCCGCGATTCTGAAGGACGCGAACCTCTCCGAGTTGATGGACAACTTCGAGGAGACCACGTCGCACCTGGCGCGCGTAACAGACGAACTCCAGGAACAGATCATGCGGAGCCGGATGCTCCCGGTGCGCTCCGTGCTCACGCGTCTGCCGCGTCTCGTCCGCGACGTGGCCGTGAAGTGCGGCAAGAAGGTCGAGCTCTACACCGCTGGCGAAGAGACCGAACTCGACCGGTCCGTCATCGAGGAGATCTCGGACCCGCTGGTCCACATCCTGCGAAATGCCGTGGACCATGGCATCGAGACGCCGGAGGAGCGGAAGGCGGCAGGCAAGCCCGAGACGGGCGTGGTGACGGTCACCGCCTGGAACCAGGAAACGTACATCTACATTTCGGTGAAGGACGACGGGAAGGGCATCGATACCGCGGCGCTTCGCAAGAAGGTCGTGGAGAAGGGACTTATGTCCCGCGAGGCCGCTGAAAGCGCCACCGATGACCAGGTTATCCAGTGGATCTTCATGCCGGGCCTTTCGACGGCGAAGAGCATTACCGACGTCTCCGGCCGCGGCGTGGGCATGGACATTGTCCGAACGAACATCGAGCGCCTGAATGGCCAGATCACCCTCCGCAGCACGTTCGGGCAGGGTTCCGAGGTCATCATCCAACTCCCGCTGACGCTGGCCACCACGAAGGCACTGATGGTGATGGCGAATGGCACGGTCTACGCGATACCGCTGGTTTCGGTGACGGAAGCGCTCGCCGATCACGAAGCGGACATCCACAGCGTGAACGGACGGAAGACGCTCCGCTTGCGACAGCGCCTGCTGCCGATGATCGACCTGGCGAACGCCCTCGGCGACAGCCGGCCGCGGCGGCTGGTGGATGGCAACTTCGTGGTCGCCGCCAAGCATGGCGACCGCCAGGCGGCATTCATCGTCGACCGTTTGCTGGGCGAACAGGACATCGTCGTGAAATCGCTGGGCGACCTTGTGGGCAACCGCAAGGGGCTCACCGGAGCCACCATCCTCGGAGATGGGACGCTCGGGTTGATTGTTGATACGGCCAGCCTCGTGACGGAACAGGCTGCCCTCGCTACGCCGGCCTGATACGCCCGCGGCCAACGGAGAGAACCACTATGACGGACGAGAAGCTGATCGAAACCCTGACTGCTGTCGCCAAGGACGGAGCGACCCGCGCCGGCCGCGGGCTCAGCGGGCTGATGGGCCAGGAAATCGCCATCCACGTTCCGAACGTGCGCGTCGGGACGAAGGCCGACGCCTGCGATGCGGTCGGTGGCGAGGAGAGCCTGGTGCTCGGCGCCTACCTTTCCATTAGCGGAGACATCACGGGACACGTGATGCTGCTCTTCCCGGAATTACGCGCGCTTGAGTGTGTGGACCTGATGTGCGGCCAGAAACCCGGTTCTACGACCGAGGCGGACGAGCTGGCCCAGTCAGCCATCGGAGAACTCGGGAACATCGTGGGTTCGGCGTTTGTGAACGCCCTTGCCGATGACCTGAACCTGATCCTGCATCCCAGTCCGCCGACCATCCTGCACGACATGGCTATTGCGCTTGTCCAATCCGTGTACGCCGAAGTCCTCTCCCAGGGCGGCGATGTGGTGATGATGGACGCGGTGTTCGAGGACCAGAAGGGCCGGACCGCCGGCCTGCTGCTCGTCGCGCCGGACCCGGCTTCGATCGAACCTCTCCTGAGGGTTGCCGCATGACAGCCCCAGCCGAAGCCCGCCGAATCTCGGTGGGAATCGGGCAACTCGCTATCAGCAAGGACCCGACGGATGTCCTTGTCGCGTATGGCCTCGGTTCCTGCATTGGAATCAGCTGCTACGACCCGCAGACGAAAGTCGGTGGCCTGGCGCATGTGTTGCTCCCGAACTCCGAAGGCAAACGCCCCGGAGAGGGAGAGCCGGCACGGTTCGCCGATACCGGCATCGATACGCTGCTGAAGCAACTCGCCGCCCTCGGTGCATCGCCGCGGCGGATGGTGGTGAAAGTGGCGGGCGGGGCCGCCGTCCTGGGCCCGGCCAACGCGGAAAAGTTCAAGATCGGCGAGCGGAATGCCGAAGCCATTAAGGAACGGTTGAAGCACCACGGGATCGCGCCGGCTGCCGTGGACCTCGGTGGTACCAAGGGGCGAACCCTCGAAGTCCACATCAACACCGGCAAGACCTTCGTGAGAACCGCGGCTTCACCGGCCAGCGAACTGTAGGAGTCCAATCATGGCAACAATTCTTGTGGTCGATGACGCTGCGTTCATGCGGATGCGCATGTCGAAGATCCTTTCCGAAGCGGGGTACGAAGTGGTGCAGGCTGAGAACGGCCTGGAGGCCGTTGAGAAGTACAAGGCGCACAAGCCCGATGCGGTGCTGATGGACATCACCATGCCCGAAATGGATGGGCTCACCGCGCTCAAGGAGATTAAGGCGCACGATGCGAACGCTCGCGTCGCCATGGTCACCGCGCTCGGCCAGCAGCAGATTGTCCTGGAGGCCGTGAAGAGCGGCGCAAAGGACTTCCTGGTGAAGCCGTGCGAAGGCGACCGTGTCCTCGCCGCCGTCAGCAAGCTCTGCGCATAGGAGGACCGCCGTGGCTTACCCGGCTGCTTCTCCAGCGAGGCCCATCAGGGTTCTCGTCGTAGATGACTCTGCCTTCATGCGGCGCGCGATTGAGCGGCTGCTCACCGAACATCCCGGCGTGACCGTGGTGGGCCAGGCGCCTGACGGTGTCGAGGCCGTAAAGCAGGCACTCGCGCTGCGCCCCGATGTGATCACGATGGATGTCGAGATGCCGCGCATGGATGGCGTCTCGGCCGTTGGCGAGATCATGCAGGCCGTGCCGACGCCGATCGTCATGGTTTCGACCCTCACCGCGGCTGGCACAGAGACCGCCATCCGGGCGATGGAAGCCGGAGCGGTGGAGTGCATCGGCAAGCCGAGCGGCCTGAGCGCCGACCTGGTGAACGTTGGCGAAAACCTCGTGCACGCAGTGACGCGCGCGAGCATCGCGCGGGTTCAACGGCGCCGGCCGTCGCTTACCGCCGTACGGCATACGCCGGCGCCGCCCATCCGTACGCCACTCGCGACCGGCGGGCGCCTCCCGGCGCACAACCTGCTGGTCATCGGCTCATCCACCGGTGGCCCGCCCGCGCTCACTGAAGTCGTCCCGCACCTCCCGGGCGACCTGGCGGCCGCGGTGATCGTCGTGCAGCACATGCCGGCGGGATTCACCGGAGCACTCGCGCGGCGGCTCGATGCGCTTTCGCCGTTGAGCGTGGCTGAGGCGGTTGAGGGTGAACCCATCCTGAATGGCCGTGTCTACGTGGCGCCGGGGGACTTCCACCTGGTGGTTGGCCGGGATAAGCGAATTCATCTGAACCAGGACCCGGCGGTGCATGGAGTCCGGCCCAGCGTCGACATCACCCTGTTCTCGGTGGCCGAGGTGTACGGGCGGGCGGCGAACGTCGCGATCCTTACCGGGATGGGCCGGGACGGTGCAGACGGCGCGGCGCGGCTCGAAGCGGCCGGCGGCAAGGTCATCGCGCAGGACGAAGCCACCTGCGTCGTTTATGGCATGCCGCGGGTAACGATGGAGAAGACGAAAGCCGCCACACAGGTTCCGCTCGAACATGTCGCACGGGCGCTGGTCGCAACACTTCCGACGGTGAGGGTCACTCGATGAGCAGCATTCTGGGTGAAGACGCGCAATGGCTGTCGTTCCGGAAGGCGTTGGAACGGGCCATCGGCGTGCCGCTCGGACAGTACAAAGAACCCCAGATGAAGCGCCGCCTGGCGAGCGTGATGACGCGGCGCGGCATCTCCGGCTGGCCGCAGTTCGAAAAGGCGATCGCGGCGGACGCACAGCTGCTGAGCGACGTCCGTGACACGCTCACCATCAACGTCAGCGAGTTCTTCCGCCAGGCCGATCGCTTCCTGGAACTTCAGACCAAGTGGTTTCCGCAGCTGCTGAAGGAGAAGCGAACGCTGAAAATCTGGAGCGCGGGATGCAGCGTCGGTTGTGAGCCGTACTCGCTGGCGATGATCCTGAATGAAGTCGATCCGAAGGGGACGCACACGATCCTGGCCACCGATGTCGATATGCCGATTCTCGGCCGGGCGCGAGACGGTTCGGGGTACCTGCCAACGGAAGTTCGCTCGGTGCCGCCCGCGCT
>CALFYR010000626.1 GCA_937954195.1 uncultured Dehalococcoidia bacterium | reverse complement strand
CGGCGCCTCCCCGCCCACGGGGTGAGGGTTTGGTGGCCGCCCGGTGATTTTGCACTCCGGTGACGATCACCTCCCCCACCGCCGATACGATTCGTCCGTGTTCGATTCAATCGACGACGTCGAACGCCAGCTCGCCGGCCAGCGCTACTTCGCCGACCGCGAACTCGCGACCGCCGTCTACCTCTCCTACCGCCTCAAAAAGCCGCTCCTCCTCGAAGGCGTGGCCGGGATCGGCAAGTCCGAGGTGGCCGCGGCCCTCGCCCGCGCCCTCGATACCCCGCTCTTCTCCCTCCAGTGCTACCCCGGCATCGATGCCAGCGCCGCTTTCTATGAATGGAACTACTCCAAGCAGCTCGTCCGAATCCACCTCTCCCACTCCGGCGAGGAAGTCCATCCAGACGTCGAACGCGAGGTCTTTAGCGAGGACTACCTGGTGAAGCGCCCGGTCCTCGCCGCCATGCGCCACACCGGGCCCGCGCCCGCCGTGTTGCTCATCGAACGTATCGATCGCGCCACGGACGAGTTCCAACTCGCCCTCCTCGATGTCCTGACTGACTGGAAGCTCGAAGTCCCGCAGTTCGGCACGTTCGAAGCACGGTACCCGCCCCTCGTCTTCCTCACGTCAGGTGGAGCCAGGCCCATCTCAGAAGCGCTGCAGCGCCGCTGCCTCTACCACTGGATGGACTACCCCGACTTCGACCGCGAGGTCGAAATCGTCTCGGCGGTCGCTCCTGCCGCGCCGGCCGGCCTCGTCCGCCAGGCATGCAACATCGTCGGCATCCTCCGGCGCGAACCGTTCGCCCGCGCCCCCGGCGTCTCCGAAACCGTCGATTGGGTTCGCGCCCTAACACTCCTCCATCGCGAAGCCGTCGACCAGCAGGTCATGGACCAGACCGTCGGCTGCCTCTTCAAAGACCCGCACGACATCGAGCACTTCCGCACCCTCCATCTCTCCGGCCTCCTCCGCTTCGGCCTCGACCGCGAAGTCTAGCCCCCGATCGATACCTGGACCGGGGCAATCGGTCCGCGGCAGCCCCAAGGACCTGCCATCATCCGACAATCGACAATCGTCAATCGACAATCGACGATCGTCAATGGCCAGGCCTCGAAGGCCCACCCCAACCGAAAATCGACAATCGCAAATCGAAAACTGCTACGTTCCCGTATACCGCGCCGCCCGCTTCTCCAGGAACGCGTTGCGCTGCTCCTTCGCGTCGTTCGTCGCCCGCCGGCAAATCCCCAGCGCGGCGCTCTCGTAGCGCATCTGGTCGTCGAAGCTGTGGTCCATGCTCCGCTGGACAACCCGCTTCGACATGATCGCTGCAATCGGCGGATGTGCCGCGATCTGTGCCGCGGTCTCCTTCGCCGAAGCCAGCAGCTCCCCATGCGGCACAACCGCCTGCAAAAGCCCCATCCGCAGCGCCTCTTCCGCCCCCACCGCCCGGCTCGTGAGGATCATGTTCAGCGCGTTCCCCTGGCCAACAATCCGCGGCAGGAAGTAGCTCATCCCCGAGTCGGGCGAAAGGTTCCGCTCGATAAACACCGTCTTGAACCGTGCATTCTCGCTACCGATGCGCATGTCACACGCCAGCGCCAGCGACATGCCCGCGCCGGCGGCCACCCCGTTCACCGCCGCGATGCTCGGCTTGTCCAACTGGTACACCGCGTGCGCCTGCCGCCCGACCCAGCCATCCTCGTCGGCCGTCACCTGCCACTTCGGCGGCGCGTCGCTCTGCGGCATCCCGCCCGTCAGGTCCGCGCCCGAGCAAAACCCCCGTCCCGCCCCCGTGAAGATCGCCACCCGGATGCCATCGTTGTGCTTGATCTCGTGGCACACCTCCAGGATCTCGTCCCGGAGCT
>CALFYR010000625.1 GCA_937954195.1 uncultured Dehalococcoidia bacterium | reverse complement strand
TCCACGATTGAGCTGTAGATGATGTTCTTCAGTTGGCCGCGGAAGTTGAAGGTGGCGCTGGGCATGAGCTGCGTCATGAAGACGCAGGTCAGGTCCTCGTAGGGGTCGACCCAGAAGATGGTCGAGGCTGCGCCGCCCCAGTAGTAGTCCCCTTCGCCCAGCGAACCTGCCGCGACGCCGTCGAGCGTCATGGCAAAGCCGAGGCCGAAACCGACGCCGTCATAGGCGGTCTCGCTGAACGCGCCAATGGCCATCTCGGTGAGCGTCTTGCCGCCGGAGAGATGGTTTTCGGTCATCAGGTCCAGGGTGCGTGGGCCGATGATGCGGACGCCATCGAGTTCGCCGCCCTCGCGGAGCATTTCGACGAAGCGGTGGTAGTCGGCGAGGGTGCCGGTAAGCCCGCCGCCGCCGGAGAAGAACGAGGGCGGCCGGAGGTACTGGCTGTTGGCCGGGTCATCGATGAGCTTGAGGGTCTTATCCGGGTTGCGCTGGTAGTTGGCGGCAAACCGTTCCTGCTTGCCTTCGGGGACGAAGAACGAAGTATCGACCATGCCCAGCGGGTCGAAGATGTGCTCCTTCAGGTAGACGTCGAACGGCTTGCCGGAGATCCGTTCGACGAGTGCGCCGCACACATCGGTTGAAATCGAGTACATCCAGGCGGTCCCCGGTTCGTAGCGGAGAGGCACACTGGCCAGCTTCTGGATGAACGTGTCGAGCGTCTCCGTGCGGTCGCGGTTGACGCCAGCGCGACGGTACACCTTGTCGACGGGGTGGTTGGTCGCGCCGTAGGTGAGCCCGCCGCTGTGGCTGAGTACGTGCCGGAACGTCATCGGCGTCTCGGGCGCTTTCGTCTCCATCTCGTCTCCGTCGCCGCTGACCCACACCTGGTGGTCCTTCCATTCGGGAATGAAGCGCGAGACCGGGTCGTTGAGCTGGAAGTGGCCCTCTTCGAAGAGCTGCATGAGCGCGATCGACGTGATCGGCTTGGTCATTGAGTAGATGCGGAAGATGGTGTCGTCCTGCATGGGCTTATCGCGTTCGATATCCATGCGGCCGAGCGTGCGGTAGTACGCGGGGGTGCCGTGGCGGGAGACCACGAGCTGGCACCCGGCGATCTTGCCGGGTTCGATGTAATTCCGTTCGAGGTGTGCGGTGATCCGTTCGAGGCGGGCGGCGTCGAAGCCGGCCTGTTCGGGAGCGGTGAGCATGTGGGCTCCTTGGGCTGGGAGTGGTTTGGGCGGCATGGTACAGGGATTCGGTTGCTG
>CALFYR010000624.1 GCA_937954195.1 uncultured Dehalococcoidia bacterium | reverse complement strand
CCGCCCGCACCTCCTCCACAGGCACCCTCCGCCTGCGCGACTACCTGGACTACGCCGAGCGCGGCCCGGTCGCACTCCCCGAAATGGAATCGAATCGCGCTCCCGTCGTCGGCGCCTTCGAAAAGGTGGTCATGGCCGCCCTCGAAGCCAACGGGCTGCGGTGCGTCCCATCCGTCGGCGTCGGCGGCTACCGCGTCGATATCGCCGTTGCCCACCCGGATGACCCCGAACGGTTCGTCCTCGCCGTCCAGTGCGATGGCCCCTCGTACTACACCGCCCCTGCCGCCCGGGACCGTGACCTTGGCCACCCGTTCGTGCTCGGCCGCATGGGCTGGAAGACCCACCGCGTCTTCTCCACCGCCTGGTTCCGCGAACCCGAAGCCGAACTCCAGCGCATCCTCGATGCCTATCGCGCCGCCCTCTGAGTCACCGCCCTCCCCGATGTACTATGTCCCGCTATGAGTGATCTCCGCGTTGTGATTTCCGGCTCCGGGAAGATGGGCCGCGAGGTGGCGGCCGCCGTCCTCGCCGCCGATGGCATGTCCCCCGTCGCCTACGTCGATGGCCTCGCCGAACCCGGCGCCCTCGAAGGCATCCCCCTCTACAACGATGCCGCCGCCTGCTTCGCCGCCGTCCCCGCCGATGCCGTCATCGATTTCACCAACGCCGCCTGGACTCCCACGCTCGCCAAAGCCGCCCTCGCCCACGGCGTCCGGCCCGTCATCGGCACAACGGGCCTCCCCTCCGAATTCATCGAATGGCTCAAGGGAGAGACCGCGGCCCGCAAGACCGGCGCCGTCGTCGCCTCCAACTTCGCCATCAGCGCCGTCCTCATGATGTACTTCGCCCGCCAGGCTGCCCGCTTCTTCGATACCGCCGAAATCATCGAACTCCACCACGACCAAAAGGTCGATTCGCCCAGCGGCACGGCGAAGACCACCGCCGAAGGTATGCTCGCGGCCCGCGGCAAACCCTTCTCCCACCGCGATTCCGATACCGAGACGGTCCCCGGCGCACGCGGCGCCGATCTCGGCGGCATAGCCATCCATTCCGTGCGCCTCCAGGGGCTGGTCGCCCACCAGGAAGTCATCTTTGGCGGCCTCGGCCAAACCCTCAGCATCCGCCAGGACAGCATCGGCCGCGATTCCTTCATGCCCGGCGTCATCGCCGCCACGCGCGAAGTCATGAACGTCGATCACCTCGTCGTCGGCCTCGATGCCCTCTTCGGTCTGGAGTGATCCGCAGTGGTGTACCCTTGAGCGGAAAGCTATGGCCGTCTCCACAAAGACCTACGAGCAACTCGCCCTCGAAGAACCCTCCGAAAAGTGGGAACTCGTTGAAGGCCGCCTTCGGAAGAAGCCTCCGATGACCATGGAGCACTACGACATGGCTTTCGAACTGGCCTTCGCCATTCGGTCGCAGGTCAACCACCGCGACTTCCACGTGCGCTGCGACCAGAGCCGCGTTGCCGCCGGGACAAGCTACGTGATTCCCGATGTCTTCGTCGTTCCCGCGGCCCTCGCCTCCCGCTTCCGTGGCCAGCACGATGTCCTTGAGTCCTACCACGAGGCGCTCCCATTCGTGGCAGAGGTCTGGTCTCCAACCACCGGCGAATACGACGTCACCGGCAAGCTCGCCGCGTACCAGCAGCGCGGCGATGCCGAAATCTGGCTGCTCCATCCGTTCGAACACTCACTCGACGCTTGGCGCCGCGCCCCCGACGGTTCCTACTCCGCCACCCGCCACACCGGCGGCCGGGTCGAGCTTTCTGCCATTCCTGGCGTCACCATCGACATGGATGCCCTCTTCGACCGTGCCTGAACCCCGCCTCCGCCTTCGCATCCCCACCATCGATGACGTCCCCCTCCTCGACGCATGGCGGCTCAACATCGCCGATGGAATGGGCGTCTTCAACGACTTCGGCCAGCCCTTCAAATCCCAGATGAAAACCGCCGAAGAAATGCGCTTCATCGAAGAAGACCACGGCACCCTCATGGTCGAACGCATCTCCGATGGCGTCGCTATCGGCACCGTCGATTGGCGCCCGGCCATGTATGGCCCCAACCCCGAATCCCGCGCCTGGGCCTTCGGCATTTCGCTCGCCGCCGAAGGCCGCGGCCAGGGCTACGGCCCCGAAGCCATCCGCCTCCTCGTCGACTATCTCTTCGAAACCACCACGGCCACCCGCATCGAAGGCTCCACCGACATCGAGAACGTCGCCTCTCAGCGCGCCCTCGAAAAAGCCGGCTTCACCCGCGAAGGCGTCGCCCGCAAAGCCCAGTTCCGCGCCGGTCAACTGCACGACCTCGTCCTCTTCAGCCGCCTCCGCGATGACCCCGCGGTATGAAAACCCGCGATTTCTCCGCACTGGTTAACCGTTCAACGCGCGCTGGCGTTACAACCAATACAGGCCGCGTTTCAGGGGCGCGGCCACCTTTCGTTCCGTCCCGCGTTGCCACCCCACCGGGGTAGGGGGAACCTTGTCCGACGAACACTTAGACCTGCGCGCCGGCAGGGATCTCATCCTCCGGCATATGCGGGCCCAGTGGCTCATCCTGACCATCGCTTTCGGGGCCGGGCTGAGCTGGGGCCTCCTGCGCCTCGTTGCGCCCTTCCTCACCGGCTACACCATCGATAACGCCATCGTCGAACGCGATAGTGGCCTCCTCGTCCAGCTCGTCATCGCCCTCGTCGTTGTCGTCGCGTTCCAGGCCACCTTCGCCGGGCTTCGCCGCTACTACGCGATGCGCACCAGCTATCGCATCGAGGCCGACCTCCGCAACGAACTCTACGACCGCGTCAACCGCCTCAGCTTCGACTACCACGACCGCACTGCCACTGGCCAGCTCATGTCCCGCGGCAGCGCGGACCTCCACGAAATCCAGGCCTTCCTCGTCAACATCCCCATCAACTCGGCCTACCTCCTAATGGCCATCGGCGCGTTCGTCCTGCTCGTCAGCACCAGTTGGACCCTCGCCCTCCTCGCTATGGCCGTCTATCCCTTCGTCACCTGGCTCAGCGTGCGCTTCTTCAACCGCCTCGGCCCCGGCACCGAACGCGTCCAGCAGGATCTCGCCGCCGTCGCCAGCACCACCGAAGAGAACATCGCCGGCGCCCGCCTCGTCCGCGCCTTCGGCCGCCAGGACCACGAAATCGCCAAAATGCAGACGGTCGCCAACAAGGTCCACGCCGATTCCATGGAGGTCGTCCGCCTCCGGACCATTTATGGGCCGCTCTTCTTCCTGCTGCCGGGCCTCGGTCAGCTCGTCGTCCTCGGCTTTGGTGGCTGGCTCGCCATCGAAGGGCAAATGACCCTTGGCCAGCTCGTCGCCGCCATCCAGTACCTCTCCATGCTCACCTGGCCCGTCCAATCACTCGGCGAAATGATCGCCTCCGGCCAGCGTGCCGCCGTCTCCTCCGCCCGCGTCTGGAATGTGCTCAAGGAAGAGCCCAGCGTCACCGAACGCCCCCACGCCCGCCACCTGCCCCCCGGCGGCGGCGAAATCATCTTCGACGACGTCACCTTCGGCTACCAGGAAGGCCGCCCTGTCCTCCAGGACTTCTCCCTCCGCGTTGCCCCCGGCACCTCCGTCGCCCTCGTCGGCGCTACCGGTTCCGGCAAATCCACCGTTGCCCGCCTCCTCCCGCGCTTCTACGACACCGATGGTGGCCGCGTCCTCATCGATGGCGCCGATATCCGCGAACTCCGCCTGAAAGAACTCCGCCGCAACATCGGCATCGTCTTCGAAGATACCTTCCTCTTCTCCGATTCCGTCCGGAACAACATCGCCTACGGGAACCTGGACGCCACCGACGCGCAGATCGAACGGGCCGCCGCCCTCGCCCACGCCCACGAGTTCATCACCACCCAGCTCGAAGACGGCTACGACACCATCGTCGGCGAACAGGGCTTCTCCCTCAGCGGCGGCCAGCGGCAGCGCATCGCCATCGCCCGCGCCATCCTCATGGAACCCCGCATCCTCATCCTCGACGATGCGACCTCCAGCGTAGACGCCCGCATGGAAGAAGAAATCCGCTCTGCCCTCAAGGAAGTGATGCAGGACCGCACCACCATCATCATCTCCCACCGCCTCTCCACCATCTCCCTCGCCGATCAGGTCGTCCTCGTCGATGAAGGCGCCGTTGCGGCCACCGGCACCCACGCCGAACTCATGCGCAACTCCCCGCGCTACCGCGAGGTCCTCGGCCAGCAGGAGGCGATCGCATCATGAGCGACGACGTCACCGCACTCCCGGATGAACCGGTAGCGAAGAACGGCATCCGCGGCGCCCTCCAAATGCTCCGCCCCCGCTGGCGAGCCATCGCGCTCGCCACGCTCGCCATCTGTTTGTTCACCGCCGCCGGCCTCTCGAAGCCGCTCGTTATCCAGTACGCCCTCGATGAAGGCGTTGCCAATGGCGACAAGGACGCCCTCGTCCTCGCCGGCGCCCTCTTCCTCGGCCTTATCGTGCTGGTCTACCTCTTCCAGGCGCTCAGCACCTACCTCGTCAATCGCATCGGCCAGGACTTCCTTCGCGAACTCCGCATGCGCCTCTTCACCCACTACCAGAAGATGTCGCTCGCCTTCTTCGGCCGCGAAAACGCCGGCCGCCTCGTCGCCCGCATGACCAGCGACGTCGCCACCATCAACGACGTCCTGAACAACGGCTTCCTCATCGTCGTCCAGTCCACGCTCACGCTCGTCGGCGCGACCGTCATCCTCTTCTGGCTCAGCTGGCAGCTCTCGCTCGCGACCGCGCTCATCCTGCCGCCGCTCATCATCGCGACCGTCATCTTCCGCCACTACTCCGAGAAGGCGTACGGCTCCGTCCGCGAACGCATCGCCGACGTGATGATCCACATGCAGGAAAGCTTCAGCGGCCTCCGCGTCGTCCAGGCCTTCGCCCGCGAACAACACAACGCCGAACGCTTCGGCGAAATCAACGAGCGCAACTACGCCGCCAACGTCTACACCGTCCGCATTTCGGCCCTCTACTTCCCTCTCGTCGAATGGCTCAGCGGCCTCGGCATCGGCATCATCCTCTACTTCGGCGGCCGCCAGGTCGCCGGCGATGCCGTCACCGTCGGTACCGTCGCTGCCTTCGTCTTCTACCTCGAATTCATCTTCCAGCCGATCCAGAACCTCTCGCAGGTCTTCGACATGGTGCAGAGCGCCGGCGCCGCCCTGAACAAGATCTTTGGCATCCTCGGCATCAAGCCCGATGTCCCCGAAGCCGAGGACCCGGCAAAGGTCGACGGCCACCTCGAAGGGCGCATCCGTCTGGACCATGTCACCTTCGGCTACGACCCCGCCCGCCCGGTCCTCTCGGACGTGAACCTCGAAATACCGCCCGGCCAGCACGTCGTCCTCGTCGGCCCGACGGGAGCCGGCAAGTCAACCCTCGCCAAGCTCATGACCCGCTTCTACGACCCAACAAACGGAGCCGTCTTCATCGACGGCCACGACCTCCGCACGCTTGCCAACCGCGACCTCCGCCGCAGCGTCACCATGGTCCCGCAGGAAGGCTTCCTCTTCACCGGCTCCATCCGCGAGAACATCCTGTTCGGCCGCCCGGACGCCACGAAGGCCGATGTCATCGCGGCCTGCCAGCGCCTCGGCATCCACGACTTCATCATGACCCTCCCGAACGGCTACGAAACGCTCGTCAGCTATCGCGGCTCCCGCCTCAGCGCCGGCGAAAAGCAGCTCGTGTCCATAGCCCGCGCCTTCCTCGCCGACCCGCCCGTCCTCATCCTCGATGAGGCGACCTCCAGCCTCGATCCCGCCACCGAAGAACAGGTCGAACAGGCCCTCCGGAAGCTGCTCGAAGGCCGCACCAGCGTCGTCATCGCCCACCGCCTCAGCACCGCCGAACACGCCGACCGCATCCTCGTCGTCGATCACGGCCGGGTCGTCGAAGACGGCCACCACACCGAACTCCTCGCTCGCGGCGGCTACTACAGCACCCTCTACCGCCAGTGGACCAGCGGCCGCGCCGTCCGCATCGCGTAGTACACTTGGTCGATGGCAACGGAACTTGTCTACAAGGTCGTCCTTCGTGAATCAGAAGAGGGGTACAGCGTCCAATGCCCCGCGCTGCCGGGATGTTGGTCCCAGGGTGGCACCGAAGCTGAAGCGCTCGACAACATTCGCGACGCGATCCAGGAATATTTGGCGGCAATAGAAGAACGGACTGCCGGCGAGCATGTCGAAGAAGTCAGGGTCGCCGTGTAGTGCCGCGGTTCCCAGGGGTGTCCCATCGGCGCG
>CALFYR010000623.1 GCA_937954195.1 uncultured Dehalococcoidia bacterium | reverse complement strand
AAGAACGCCAGCGCGCCGCCTTCCACCGCCTGCCGGTACCCGGTGTTGCGCCATTCAACCTGCAGGTCGTGGCGCACCTTCTCGTTCGCAAGTTGCTGCACCTCGGCCAGCGCGCTCCTGGGCGTCTGCTCCAGGTGCGTGAAGTCGAACCGAAGCCGGTCGGGCGTCACCAGCGAACCCTGCTGGCGCACATGCGTCCCGAGAATTTCGCGGAGCGCGGCGTGGAGCAGATGGGTACCCGTGTGGTTGCGTGCCGAACCGTGCCGCCAACTAAGGTCCACCACAGCATCAGCTGTCTGCGCCACGCGGATCTCTCCCTCCGCCACGCGGCCGCGGTGCACAATCGCCCCGCCGGATGCCTGCGTGTCCTCTACGGAAAAGACTCCCGTTGGCGTCCGAATGTTCCCGTGATCCCCGACCTGGCCGCCCCCCTCGGGGTAGAACGGCGTGGTGGTGAGTACGAGTTCGCACTCCTGGCCCTCGGTCGCGAGGTCGATCAGTTCGCCGCCTCGAAGGATCGCCGCCACGGAGGCGTCAGTCTCGGTCTTGAAGTACCCCACGAAGTCGCTGTGGTCTTCGCCCAGCGTTTGCAGTGCCGGCGAAACCTCGCCCTTCAGGAACTTGCCCTGCTGGCGCGCCCGCGTCCGCTGCGCTTCCATCGCCGCCTCGAAGCCGCCGTCGTCGAGCGTGAATCCCTCGCCCGCGGCGATCTCCCGCGTGAGTTCAACGGGCATGCCGAAGGTGTCGTACAGGGTGAACACTTCATCGCCGGGCACCACGGTCGCTCCGCTCGCCCGAAGTCGTTCGAGCATCGCCTCAAGCCGCTGCGAACCTGCCGCAATCGTGCGGGTAAATCGCTCTTCCTCCGCGTTCAGCGCGCGCTTGATGAAGTCCTCCGCCTCGATGAGGTGAGGATAGGCGCCCCCGAGCTTGCCGATCGCCGCCTCCGCCAGCCGCGCCGTGAACGGTTCGCGCACGCCAACTTTGCGCGCGAAGTAGATGGCCCGCCGCACGATGCGCCGCAGCACGTAACCGCGACCCTCGTTGCTGGGAACCACGCCATCGCCAATGAGCAGCGTCGCCGCACGGCAGTGCTCCGACATCGCCCGGATGGCGTACCCCTGCTCGGGCGTGACTGACTCGAAATAGTCGACGCCAACTACCTTCGAAGCCTCGGCGAGGATGGGGATGAACACGTCCGTCTCGTAGACCGAAGCCTTTTCCTGCAACGCCATCGCGACCCGCTCGACGCCGCTGCCCGTGTCGATGTTCTGCGCCGGCAACGGTTCGCGACGGCCATCCGGGTGCTGGTACAGCTGCATGAACACCAGGTTCCAGATTTCGAGGAACCGGTCGCTGTACCCGACGCCCGCGGGCTCGCCGTTCTCGTCCGTATGCAGCTGCGCGCCTTCGATTCCCTCGTCCGGGAACCGGTCGAAATAAATCTCGCTGTCGGGCCCGCATGGGCCGCTCGCTCCCGGTGTGTCCTTCGAAAAGCTGAACCAGTAGTTCAGCTCCTCGTCCCTCCGGTGAATGTGGTCGTCGGCCACGCCGACTTCCCGCCAGTAGCCGTACGACTCGTCGTCGTCGAGGTAGATGGTGACGTGCAGCCGCTCCGGGTCGAGCCCGTAGCGTTCGGTCATCAACTCCCACGCCATCTGGATGGCGCCTTGCTTGAAGTAATCCCCGAAGCTGAAGTTGCCCATCATTTCGAAGGCGGTGCAGTGATGCATGTCGCCAACTTCTTCGATGTCCG
>CALFYR010000622.1 GCA_937954195.1 uncultured Dehalococcoidia bacterium | reverse complement strand
CCAACAGGCAGGCCCTCTCCTCTGTCAACAACCCTCGTGGGAACTACAGCTAGCTCTTCCGAATCATGCCCGTCCGTAGACCGGGACAATTGCGCCGCTGGTCGCGCTCGATTGGTCGGAGCACAGGTAATGAATCACGTTGGCGATCTCCGTGGGCGTGACCCATTTGGAGAAGTCGGCATCCGGCATATCGCGGCGGTTGGCCGGGGTGTCGATGATGCTCGGCATGATCGCGTTCGCGCGAATGCGATCGTCGCGGTATTCAGTGTCCAGGGCTCGGATGAAGGCGCTCACTGCTGCCTTGGAGGCGCTGTAGCCGGCGGCGCCGCGTGATGGCTGGACGGCAGCGCGCGAGCTCACACAGACGATTGCACCGCCCCCGTTCTGAAGCAGGTGGGGGATGGCGGCCTGGCAGACCAGATAGGTCGGCCGGAGATTGAGGCGGAACTGCGCTTCGAAGTCGTCGATTGGCGTCTCGTGGACGCGGCCCGCCTGGCTGAAGCCGCCGACCAGGTTCACGACCGCCCCGAGTGGATTCGAGGCGTCGTTCGAGGCCGCGGCGACGGTCGACCGCACGGAATCCTGATCGAACAGGTCGGCCTGAATGAGCGTGAGACGGTCGTGAGGCTGCAGTCGGTCCAGTTCGGCTTCGACAACCCACGGCACGACGACTCGCCAGCCCTCCGCGAGGAATCGTTCGACGACCGCCGTCCCGAGCCCGCCAGTGCCACCGGTGACCAGGGCCGTTTGCTGCATACTCGCCCTCCTTCCTTGGCAGGGTACCAAACGCCGTCAGGGGAGGATGGCGATGTCGGCGATCACCGGCCGGTGATCGGAGCCGATTGCTTCGCCTTCGGAGATCGAGGTGCAGGTGGCCCCGTCGGAGGCGAAGACATGGTCGATTCGGATGGGCGGGAGAATGGTGTAGAGGAGCCGGCCCGCGCCGTACGGCCATGTTGTCGCGTTGCCCCGACCGCGTTCTTCGTGGCAGTTCTTGAGACCGATTTCTTTGAGTTCGCCATACCAGCGGTGATGCTGGGTCATGTTGAAATCGCCGGCGACGATGAACGGGGCGGACTCGGATCCGAACAGTTCGATGTAGTCGCGCCATCCCTGGTTCCAGGGGTTCACGGTCCAGCGGCCACCGGGCGAGACCGAGTGAATGTTGTAGATGCGGAGCTCGGCGCCATCCACTGAGATATCAGCGCGGATGACGGGGCGATTGGTAACGAAGAGGACTTCCAGGTTCTCCAGCGGAAAGCGCGAGTAGACGGCGATGCCTGTGCGCCAACCCGGCGCGTACGCCTCACGCGAATGCGGGAGCGCGTCAGCGAGCCCGGCTTCGGCGAGCGCCGTGGCGACGCGGCGATCGTACTCCTGGAGGAAGAGGACATCGGGTTCCTGGGCGGAGAGCGCGGCGGCGAAATCTTCGAGGCGGGTGTTGCCGTAGAGGGAGTTGGCGGTGACGAGACGGAATGCAGGCGCGGTTTCGGCTTCGGCGGGGAGAGGCCTGCCGCTGGTGTAATCGGGGAGCACCCACCAGAGGTGGAACCCGATGACGAACACGGCGGGTGGGATCAGCAACCAGCGCCGGGCGGCTACAGCGAAGATCGCGATGGGATAGGCAGGAAGGTAGATCCAGAACGTGTAGGAGTTGAGCCAGATGAAGATGATGTTGGTATCGGGGCGGATGAGGCGCGCGAGCACGATGAGCATGAGCGGCACGATTGCGAGCGCGCAGACAAACGTGACAAGGAAGAGCGCGTACTCCGCCCCTGGGCCGCGGAACCATTCGACCGTCCGCCCGCGCATCGATACTTCGCGGCCAGCTACGGGGCGTGCTCCCAATCGAGCATCATGACATCGATTTCGTCGCCGGCTTCGGCGTTCGGCGCAGTTTCGTGGATGACGGTGAGGGCGTTGGCGGAGCTCATGCTGGTGAGGATGCCGGAACCCTGGGGACCCGTCAGGTCGGCATACCAGCGGCCGTCCTCGCCCTTTGTGACAATGCAGCGGGCGTAGAAGCGGCGGCCATCGTCGCTGCGGATTGCCTGGCGGGTGATGGCCCGGAGCAACGGGCGCTCCCAATCGGAGCGGCCGAGCATCTTGAAGATTGCGGGCCTGCCGAAGAGTTCGAACGAGACCATCGAGCTGACCGGATTCCCTGGGAGGCCGAGGTGAGGGACGTTACGGCCATCCGGAGCGGTGAACGCGCCGAACGCGAGCGGCTTCCCCGGGCGCATGCGGACGGTCCAGAAGTCGATGGCGCCTTCCGAGACGAGGACGTCTTTCACGACGTCGAAGTCTCCCCGGGAGACACCCGCACTGGTGACCAGCATGTCCGCATCGAATCCCTCGCGGATTTTGCGGGTCAGGTCTTCGACCGTGTCGCGGGCAATGCCCAGGAGGCGGGGAGTGCCGCCGCACTTGAGGACCATGCTGGCGATGGACATGGCGTTGGCATCGTAGATGCGGCCCGGAAGGAGGGGTTCGCCCGGGGCTGTGACCTCGTCTCCAGTGGAGAGGATGGCAACGGCCGGGCGACGAATCACGGAGACTTCGGCCAAACCGATGCTGGCGAGGACGCCAATCTCGGAGGGGCGGAGAACGCGGCCGGCGGGGAGGACCCGCTGGCCCTCGCGGACATCGCCGGCTCGTTCGCGAATGTTGGCGCCAAGGCCGGCCTGCTTCATCACCTGGACGGTTTGGCGCTTCTGCGCCGGCTGGTTGGGATCGCGGAGGACCTCATCGGTTTCTTCGAAGGGAACTACGGCGTCGGCTCCCGGAGGGATCGGGGCGCCTGTCATGATCCGGACGGCCTCGCCCTGACCAACCGGGGTATCGAGGACGTAGCCAGCAGCGAGATCGGCGATGACTTTGAGCGGGACCGGCGAGGATTCCGTGGCGCCAGTGGTATCGCCAGCGCGAACCGCGTAGCCATCCATACCGGTGTTGTCCAGCGGCGGGATGTCGAACGGCGCGATGATGTCTTCGGCGAGGACCTGTCCGAGCGCATCGAGGAGTGGCTTTTTCTCGATGCCCAGTGTGGAAAAGAAGCCCAGGATTCGTTCGCGCGCTTCTTCGACCGGGATCATGTCCGCAGCGGGTTGCATAGGGATAGGGTACCCCGAGCATTCACGATTCGCGATTCACGACTCCGGCAAATCAGGCCCCGCGGAGCGTGGCGCCGAGTTCCTTGTTGAGGCGAGTCATGAGGCCTTGCTGGATCTTGGCGACATCTGCGTCGGTTAGAGTCCGGTCGGCGGCCTGGTAGCGGAGGCGAAGGGCGAGGGCCTTCTTTCCATCCGGCACGCCCTGGCCACGGTAATCGTCGAAGATGTCGGCGCTGACGCGGACGGTGCCGCTGCGGTGGTTGCGCGCGATCTCAAGGATTCGGCCGGCCGGGGTATCGGCATCGACGAGAAGGGAGACGTCCTGGCGGACTTCCGGGAACTTCGACGGGGCACTGTATGCGGGACGCTCGGGAAGGTGGCGGACGAGGTCTTCGAGCCAAAGCTCTACAAGGAACACCGGTTCGTCGATATCGAACGCCGAGGCGGTATCGGGGTGAACCTGCCCGAGGAGTCCAACGGCTTCCTTGCCGACGCGCACCTCGGCGGTGTGGCCGCGGAGGAAGGCGTGCTCAACACGCGGGGCGTAGTTGGTGCTGATTCCGAGGGAATCGAGCAACGCTTCGACCATACCCTTGGCGTCATAGAAGTCGAGGCGGTCGGTGCCCGTGCGGCTCCAGCGAGTTTCGCGTGTGCCGC
>CALFYR010000621.1 GCA_937954195.1 uncultured Dehalococcoidia bacterium | reverse complement strand
CTCAGGCGCGCTCGTCAGCTGGTGGCGCCAGGACGATGCGGGCAAGCTCATCGCCTACCTCGGCGTCTTCCGCAATGGCGAACTTCAGCGCGCCTACGAAACGAAGGAACTCGTCTTCGTCGGCTCCTGGCTCGATGACGCAACGTTCGCGGGCAACATGGCAATGACCGCACCCGAAGGCTCAGAGCTTCCAGGAGGCATGGCGAACCAGCCAATCCTGTTCAACCTCGAATCAGCCGACGTGACGCCGCTCGAACTCTACGGCGAGCTGTTCACGAGCGACTACCAGGGGCGCAACAACATCGTTGCCGCTCAGGTGGGCCAGTAACCCAAATCCAGGACTATGGTTCAGGCGTCGCGGCCGGGGTCTCCTCGGCCGTTGGCGTTTCCGTCGCTTCCACTGCGCTATCCGCCGAAATGCCGCCAATGCGCAGTGTGATCGGCGTCGGCGTCGATGCCGCCGCGGAAACACCCGGGTCATCCGAAGAAACGCCAAAGATCCGGATCGGCGCGAGCGTCGGCGTCGGGGTCGGTTCCTCCACCTCAGCTACCGGTTCTGCTGCTTCGATCACCTGGGCCTCGGTCGCGGCGACCAATGTCTCCGGGGGTATGCTCGTGAAGAGGTCGTGCAGGGCGGGCGGGGCGAACGGCGGCGAAACGTCGTACACCACCACCTTCGATGGGCCAGTCGGCTGCGAAGGCGGTTGGAACGGGCCCCAGCTTCGCTGTTCCGCCGTGGCGAGTAACAGCAGCCCGCTGGCCCCGATGCCAAAGAGGAAAGCCGCCAGCATCAGCGGCGCTCTACCTGACATGGCGCGATCATGCCCCCTCAGGTCGCAATCATCTACCTCCGTAACGCCCATGTATACAGAAATGCAACACTGCATTAACGAATTTGGGCCTGCGCAATCCTGAACCCCTCAAAAATTAGGGCATCCCCTTACATAAACCGGAAAGACCGCCCGGTAAGTCGAATCTCCCCGCTCACGCACCCGCTTCCCTGCACCACCACCTCAGTACCGCGACCGGCAGGAAGCGGCGCCGTGACCAACCACATCTCCTCTACCCCACTAACCCGCCCGAGCCACCACACCCCAGTACCGCGACCGGCAGGAAGCGGCGCCGTGCCCCAACCACGTCTCCTCTATCCCGCCGAGCCGCCCCCACCACCCCCACCCAACCCAAAATCCGAGCAGCAGCGCGTCGCGCCAACCACGACTGC
>CALFYR010000620.1 GCA_937954195.1 uncultured Dehalococcoidia bacterium | reverse complement strand
CATCGAGGATGAGCCAGCCACCGGTGAAGCTGATAGCGGGCTTCTTCTCGCGGATGGTTAGACTGCCGGGCGTTTCTTGCGATTCGCGCTCGACGTGGGCGCTCCAAATGGCGAGACGGTCGCCGCGGTATTCGGCGAAGGCGCCGGGCCAGGGGTTGTAGGCGCGGACGGCCCGTTCCGCCTCATCCACCGACATGAGTGCGGCGAGCCAGCCATCCTGTTTCGCGACGAGGCCGCAGGTGGTGACCAGGGACTCATCCTGCGGTTCGGGCCGGCGTTCGCCAGAGAGCCATTCGGGGAGAACGCGGACGAGTTCGCGAGCGCCGAGTTCGGCGAGGCGCGGCTCGAGGGTGCCGGTCGTGTCATTCGGGAGGATGGGCTGTTCGGCCCGGGAGATGACGGGTCCGGCATCCATCTTTCGCACAAGCTCCATAATGCTGACGCCAGTGGTCGAATCGCCCGCTTTGATGGCGGCGGTGATGGGGGAGGCGCCTCGCCAGCGGGGGAGAAGCGAGGCGTGGACGTTGACGCAGCCGCGGCGGGGGATATCGAGCACCGCCTGCGGGAGGATCTTGCCGTACGCGGCGACGACGAAGACGTCGGCGCTGGCCTCGCGGAGGCGAGCGTGGACCGCGTCGTCGCGCATGGTTTCGGGCTGGTAGGTTTCAAGGCCGAGAGCACGAGCCATGGTCTTCACGGGCGGCTCGTGCATGCGACCACCGCGACCGGCCGGTCTATCGGGTTGGGAGACGACGAGCGGGATTCCGTAGCCGGCCTGTGCGAGGGCGCGAAGGGAGGGCACGGCGAATTCCGGTGAGCCCATGAAGACGACGTTCGTGTTGGCCGGTATCAGCGCCGCCATTTATGCACATCCACGAAACGGCTGGAGGCGGTGAAAAGCACGCCGGAGCTGACATCCTGCAGAGCTTCGGTGTGAACGTAGCGGTAGGTCCGGTAGGCGACGACGACCCCCGGGCTAAGCACCTGCCACACTTCCTGAACCTGGTTATAGCTATCGATCCGGGTGTTCTCATCGTTGGAGACGCGGCCACGAGAGATGAGCTCATCCATGACGGCGTCTTCGAAGTTGGCGAGGTTGAGGCCGGCGGCGCCCAGCTGTGAGCTATGCCACCCGAAGTAGAGGTCCGGATCGGGGCCTTGTTCCCAGGCGGCGACGGCGGCTTCGTAGGTGCGTTCCTGGAGGAAGTCGCGGCGGAGGACGGAGAAGGTGGTGCTGACAACGGAGGCACGAATGCCGAGTGGTTCGAGTTGGCTGGCGACTTGTTCGGCGACTGCGACGCGCACGGGGTCGTTGTCGACCCGGATGGTGAAACGGAATTCGCTGCCCTGGCGGGTGAGGATGCCGCTCGTGGGGCTGGCCACCCACCCGGCCTCTTCGAGGAGAAGACGCGCATCGGAGAGGTTGAGCTCGACCACATCCGCGGATTCGACGTACGCCCATGTGCCGGGGGTGATGGGCGAGCTGGAGGCGCGGGCTTCGCCGCCGAACGCGGTTTCGACGATTGTTGGCCGGTCCAGCGCCATCGATATGGCGCGGCGAACGAGTTCATCCCGGAAGAAGACGTTGGACGTGTTCAGGTAGAGCAGCGTCTGTGAGGAGCGAAGAAGCTGTTCGCTGGTGAGGTTGGACGTGTCGTCGATGGCGGCCTGTTGTTCGGCGGTGAGGGTATCGCGGACGAGGAGCCCTTCGATTTCGCCCTGGGTGAGCGCCTGCACCGCGGTGGCGTAATCCGAGTAGAAGCGCACGTTGAAGCGTTCGATATTGGGGCGGCCGAGGTGGTAGTTATCGTGCGCGGTGAGCCGCGCTTCGCGGGAGTTCAGGAGATCGACGCGGTAAGGGCCGGCGCCGATGGGGTTCGCGTTGAACGAGGAGTTGGTGAGCTGGGCGGCGGAGGTGCCGCGCAGGATGTGCTCGGGGAGAAGGCCGACGGTTGCGCTGCGGGCAAGGAACGGCGCGGACGCCTGGCGCAGGGTGATTACGACGGTGCGCTCATCGTTGACCTGAACGTCGGCGCCGAGCCAGCCTTCGGCGATAAGCGGGTCGCGGAAGTCTGGGTCGCGAATGAGGTCGACGGTGAACTCGACATCGAAGGCGGTGACTGGTTCGCCGTCGTGCCAGCGGGCGTTTTCGCGAATGGTGAAGGTGTAGGTGCGGCCGTCGTCGGAGATGGTCGGCATCTCTGCGAGGTCGGGGATAACGCGACCATCGGGCGCGAGGCGGACGAGGCCGCTGAAGACGAGCGCGGAGAGGTCCGCATCGACTTCGTTCGAGGAAACGAAGAGGGGGTTGACGCGCTGCCAGGTGCCGGCGACGCCTTCGGTGTAGCTGGAGGTTGGTGCGAGGACGACACTTTCGTTGCCGGAGACGCGGAGCGCGAGCGCGGCAGAAGCTGCGACAACGGCTGCGACGAAGCTGGCGGCGAGGATGACCGTCCGGCGCGAATGCCCGTTCGGGTTCGGCATGCGCTGATCTACTTCTGCGACTGCACGCTCAGGAACGAGACGAAGATGAAGACGATGATGAGGAGGATGGTGGCCTGGAAGAGTGTGCGTTCGAGGCCGCGCTTGGTTCGATAGACGGAGCCGCCAGACATGCCGCCGAGGGCGGCGCCGAAGCCGCTGCCCTTCACCTGGAGGAGGACGACGGTGATGAGGATGCTGGAGACCACAATCTGGAGGATGTTCATCAACATGAGTGTTTACCGTGTGAGCAGCACGGGCCGCTCTTCAGCCGCCAAGCGCCGCGCGTCAGTCGCTGTAATATCTCGACCATCGTACAGCCGCATGATGGTAGCGGCGAGCTTGTGGGGATCGTGGCGGTAACGATTTTCTTCAGCCACGACATCGGCTTCGACCAGGCGGACGCCGGCCGGGATGAGTTCGCCCTTGCCCTTCACCTTCACTGCTGAGGAGTGCCAGGCTTCCGGGAGCTGGGGCGCGATGTTGTTGTTGGCGATGACCACATTGAGGATGCCCTGGTGGGTGTGGCGTTCGATGGCCTCGATGTGGTCGGCGACGCCGAAGCCATCGGTTTCGCCGTGCTGGGTAGCGACGTTGCAGATGAAGACCCGGGTGGCGAGCGTTTGTTCAAGGGCTTTCTGGATGCCGGGCACGAGGAGGTTGGGCATAACGCTGGTGTAGAGGCTGCCAGGCCCAATGAGCACCAGGTCGGCGTCCAGGATTGCGCGGACGGCGTCGGGGTGCGCGGCGGCATCGCGGGGGTTGAGGTAGAGGTCCTTAATTTGCCCACCACGCTCGG
>CALFYR010000619.1 GCA_937954195.1 uncultured Dehalococcoidia bacterium | reverse complement strand
CCCGAAGGTGGTTCGGGGGAGTATGCCAGACAAGCAGGGTTAGGGTTGAAGCGGGGTGAGGGTCGCTTCCTCGAGCATAAAGACCTGGTACGTCGAACAGGCCGTCAGAAGGCCGAACTCACGTGCCCACGAAGGGACATCCGGGTCTCCGTATCGCAGGAAACGGCCGAGATCCGTGTCAAAGGCATAGAGATCGCGATACTTGCCTTCGAGCGGGGCCAGTGCATCGACCACGTCCGCTGTAGCGCCGATGTAGACGAAGTCGTTCCAACCTTCCTGTAACTCGACCGGAATCGGGAACGATACTGAGAAGCCTCCCGCAAGCGAAACCGAGCCGGTCGAGTACATCCAATAGCTCTCGCCCGGTTCGATGACGGTGAGTGTCCTGCCGACGGCTGTGTCTTTGAACCAACGGTCGTACGTTAGCGTTCCGTCGTTCGCGCGGTAGATAGACGTAACGAGGCCGGCGGGATCGGCGGAGAACGTATCTCCGAGGAAAACGACCTGGGGCCCGAAATACGCGACGTGGTTCCACCCCGCCCCGAGCTGGACGCTGCCGCACTGGACCGCCCCCGCCCCAACGCGATACGACGGGCCAAATTCGCTGGTATTACCCCCGGCATCGATGGCGAGGGCGGTGACCCACTCGCCGGGACTGACGGCGGGGGAATCGAGCACGAATTGGCCCGCCGCGTTGGCGGTGGTTGCGCCCGCCGGGAGCGGCGTGCTGCCGTATTCGACGGACCCGCCGGGGAGACGGAACGCCGCATAGACCTGAACCTGGCACCCCGCGCAAGCCATCCCTTCGATTCGGGACTGAGTGGCCCGGGTGATTTCCGGGTGGTTGAGCAAGGTGTTTGGGCCTGTATCGGCATCGCCGGTGTCGTTGGGGTTCCGCAGTCCATCGCCCGCGAGGTCAATGGACAGGGAGTCGATCGCGACAAACGAATTACCCGAAATGCGGTTGCCGGTCACGTCCGGCCCTTCGGACGGCGCGGCAATAACGACCGCGGTGCCGGCATTTGCGAAGACATTTCCCGTGACAGCCGCACTCGAGGTCCAGCGATCCATGACCACCCCGACGTCCACGGGCGCGGGAGTCCCGGCCGGCGTGCGGCCCACCACGTTATGGGCGATCGAGGTGCCCGAAACGGGTTCCGACTCCGAACCGATGATGACGACGCCGCGCTCAGCGTCGCCGAGATAGTTCGCGAACGATTCGTTTGGTTGGTCGGGCCCGATGGCCACGCCTGAGGCAGCAACCTCGATGGCAATGTCGAAACTCTGGGGGCCATCCTCTACAGCAAGCCGGGTCAGCGAGTTCCCGAGGATCGCAGCTTCGTTGCCATAGACCGCAATTCCCGTGGAACAGTTCGCGAAACGGTTGCCGCGGCCCGACGAGCGGTCACCACCGATGATGGCCCGGTCGCCTTCGACGAGCAGGCACGCGGCCGGGAAACCCGCGATGTCCATGCCCCATACGGAAACGTCCGCCGCGGCCACAATGAGGCCGCTGGAGCTTCCGCTCAGGCTGGGGTTGTCGTATCGGATGAAGACGCCTGCGTCAGACCCGTCGACGACGGTTTGCGGGCGGGTAATGGACGGCAGTGGGGTGAGACCGACGCTGATGGTACCCGGGGCCTCGGGATCGAACACCGTCGTATCGAATGTGATGGTGAACGTACCGCCGGTGTCGCCCGCGTTCGCCGCTTCGATGGCTGAGCGCAGGGTGCAGGTGGTCTCGGAAGGACAGAGCGCTTCGCCGCCGCCATCGCCGGTGCTTGTAACGGTTACCTGGCCTGCTGCCCGTGCCGGTTGCGCCTGGGGGGCCTGTCCGGCCAGGGCAATCATCGCAACGAGGAAAAGGAGCGCGATCCGCCGGTGCATGGGCGCAACCTACCCGTTTGCACTCAGCGGGGGCAACCATCTACAGAGCCTGGAACACCCGCTTGCCTTCGATGCGGACGATCCGGCCAAGCCCGGGGAACTCCCAGTGGCCCGCTATCCAGGTGCGTCCATCGCTGATGGCCATGTCGAAGAGTGCGTCGCGGGTTCGGGCCGAAAGCACGGGGTCGACGTCGGCTCCTGGTGACCAATCGGGGTGGTTGAGCTGAACCGGGTGATGCGACGCATCGCCGATGACGACGGCGCGCTCGCCAGCGGACATAATTCCGATGGCGACATGGCCTGGCGTATGTCCAGGGGTCGGAACGTAGGTGAGCGACTCGTCGATTGCAGACTCGCCTTCGACGAACTTGATTCTGCCCGTATCGATCAGCGGTTCCACACAGTCGCGAAGGTGCTGGTGGGCCAGGTCGTCGAGGTGGTCTGGCGTCATCCAGTAGTCCCACTCGCTCTGCTGGAAGTAGAACTCGGCGTTCGGGAAGAAGATCTGCTTGTTTCCCGCCTCGTCATCCACCGTGTTCCAGCCCACGTGATCTACGTGCATGTGTGTGTTCAGGACGATATCGATGTCGGCCGGTGCGATTCCCATTTCGCGGAGAGTCTCGTCGAGGCGGCCGCGCGGGAACCCCGGCCTCCGCCGATTGCCGAGGCCTGTGTCGATCAGCAAGTTCTTCCCGTTCGAGCGCACGAGGAAGCACGTGATCGACATCGGGAAGAGGCCGCGGTCATCAGCGAGGTGCCCGAATTCCTCCATGAACGCGTCCCCGTGGTTGACGAAGAACATACGCGGATTCATGAGGACGGGAGTATCCAGCAACGGTGTGATTTCGACGTTGCCTACCTTGACGGTGTGCATAGAGAAGCGCCTCCAGGCGCCGGATTCTACGCACAATGGGGCCTGGTGTTGGGCTTACTTCGCCGCGGAACGGGAGGCTACCTCGGCCATGGCCTCTCCGAGGCGATGAATGCCTTCCTCAATCTCTTCCATCGCGACGTAGCTGAATGCCAGCCGGATGTGGTTCGTCGCCGCGCCATCTGCGAAGAACTGCGGACCCTGGCCAACGATCACGCCGCGTTCGTTTGCTGCCATCTGCACATCGCGCGAACTCATGCCGGGGCGCAGCTGCAGCCAGAGGAAGAACCCGCCGAGCGGGCGAACGTAGGTTGCGTGAGGAGCACAGTACCGGGACAGGGCATCTTCGACGCGCTCGAGTTTCCGCAGGTAGATCTTGCGGAGGTTCTCGATGTGCCGGTCCAGGTCGCCGTTGTGGATCATCTCGGCGATGACGCGGCCGAGGTACGGGCTCGAGCCCATGTCGTATCGGAGCGCCGCGATTCGAGAGATAAGGGGCGCCGGCCCGGTGATCCACCCCATGCGAAGGCCAGTCGCGATGATCTTCGAGAAACTCGAGACCTTGATCCCGTGGTCGCCGTTGCTCAGCGAAAAGAGTGACGGCGGGGGTGGCGTCTCGAACCAGAGTTCACCGTACGCATCGTCCTCCAGGATGAACGTGTTATAGCGCCGTGCCAGCTCTAAAAGCTCCTGCCGGCGTTCGAGTTGCAGGGTGCAGCCGGCCGGGTTCTGGTGTGTCGGGATGCAGTAGATGAACTTGGCCCGTTTCCCCTGGTCCTCCAGCTTCTGCAGCTCATCTCGCAGGACATCGGTGCGCATGCCCTGCTCGTCCATGGGGATGGCCACCTGCGAAGCGCCGAACGACCGGATGGTCCGCATACTGCCGGGAAAGTTCGGGCTTTCGACCATCACAATGTCGCCCGGGTCCAGCAGCGTTTCGCACACGAGGCCGATCGCGTGCGCCGAGCCGCTGGCGATGATGATGTTGTCCTTCGTGACGGGGATGCCTTCGATCCGGGTCGAACGCTCTGCGAGCGCTTCGCGTAGTGGGAGCGGGCCGAAGGTCCCGCCGTATTCGAGCGCTTCTTTCTGTTCGCGGTCGAGGACGGCACGAGTGGCTTTCAACAGGTACTCGCCGGGAAGGGACGGGATATCCGGCAGTCCGCCAGCAAACGAGATCAGGTGGCGCGGGTCGGGAGTGGCAGCAGCCCAGACCTGGGGTCCAAGGATTTTGGAGCGTGCGCTGACCATGCTTTCAAGATTTTCGGGGGTCCAGTACTGCTCGGACATGTGGTGAGCCTGCCGGTTGCGAGGATGGCGGTAAGTATAGCCGGGCGACCGTGCTATTCGAGAACCAAAGGTGGGCCGGGGATGGCGGTTCGGGGGTGCCGCGGGCGGGATTGGGGGCTCGACGAGTAGGTTGACTTTGTTGTTATACTGCAAGCTCACCCAACTGTTCGCTGCGATTTGCGAATGTTTTCACAATCCGCGGGCCGAATTCAAACCGCCTCGCGAGGGTCGAACACATTCTGCGAAACCGGGTTCAGCCAGACGTTTACGCGAGGGGAAGAGGGATGGGTCATCCGCGAAGGCCGGCCGCACAGGGCCTCTATCGACCGGAGCGGGAGCACGACGCCTGCGGCGTTGGCTTCGTTGTCCACCTGAAGGGGCACCGCTCGCACCAACTCGTGCAGGACGGCCTCCAGGCCCTCGAAAACCTTCACCACCGCGGCGCATCCGGCAGCGAGCCCAACACGGGCGACGGCGCCGGCATCCTCATCCAGATGCCCCACGAGTTTTTCCGCCGCGAGGCAGCGCAGCTTGGCATTCGCCTGCCCGAAGCCGGCCATTATGGGGTCGGCTCGTTCTTTGCCTCCCGGGACCCCCGTGCCAGGGCCCAGGCAATGGCGCTTTTCACGGCGATCGTGGAAGAAGAAGGCCAGCACCTCCTGGGCTGGCGTGAGGTCCCTACGAACAACGCTTCCCTCGGCGCCACCGCGCTTGAGGCAGAGCCAACCAGCTGGCAGGTGTTCGTCGGCCGCGGCTCGCGCATCCAGGACGACGATGCGTTCGAGCGCAAGCTCTACGTCATCCGCAAGCGCTTCGAGAAGGCGATTGATCGCTGGGGCATCCGCGACGCGGAGTGGTTCTACCTTTCGAGCCTTTCCTGCCGGACGATCGTCTATAAGGGAATGCTCACCGCGATGCAGTTGCGGGAGTACTTCCCGGACCTGAACAACCGGCACCTGATCTCAGCGCTCGCGATGTTCCATTCGCGGTTCAGCACCAACACGTTCCCGAGTTGGGAACTGGCGCACCCGTACCGCATGGTCGCCCACAACGGCGAGATCAATACGTTGCGGGGCAATCGGAACTGGATGGCCGCCCGCGAGGCGCTGTTCGCATCGCCCCTGTTCGACGACGTGCACAAGATCATGCCGGTCATCAATGAGCACGGAAGCGACACCGCGAGCCTCGACGAGGCCCTCGAACTGCTGGTACTCGCCGGGCGCTCCCTTCCTCACGCGATGATGATGCTCATCCCGGAGGCATGGCAGGGCCACGAATCGATGCCGCCAGAGAAGAAGGCGTTCTACGAGTACCACAGCTGCCTGATGGAACCGTGGGACGGCCCGGCATCCGTAGCGTTCACCGATGGGCGCAACATCGGCGCGGTCCTGGACCGGAACGGCCTTCGGCCGTCGCGCTACTACGTCACCAAGGACGACATGGTCATCATGGCGTCTGAAGTCGGCGTGTTGCCCGTTGAGCCGGAGCGCGTGCTGCACAAGGGCCGCCTCGAGCCGGGGAAGATGTTCCTCGTGAGCCTCGACGAGGGCCGGATCATTGACGACAGCGAACTGAAAATGAAGCTGGCGACCGAGCGCCCCTACGCGGAGTGGCTCGCTCAGAACCTCATCCCCATCGACTCACTCCCGCCGGTCGAAGTCCCGGCGCCTCCCGGTGAGGAGACACTCCGACGCCGACAAATCGCGTTCGGATACTCGGTCGAGGACGAGAAGTACATCCTCGGGCCGATGGGCCGCAATGGCGAAGAGGCTATCGGTTCGATGGGAACGGACACGCCGCTGGCGGTGCTGTCCGACCGGCCCCAGCCGCTCTACAACTACTTCCAGCAGTTGTTCGCGCAGGTTACGAACCCGCCGCTCGATGCCATCCGCGAAGAACTGGTGACATCGGTGAAAACCGTGATTGGGCCGGAGGGCAACCTTCTCGACCCCGAACCGGAAAGCTGCCACCTGGTCAGCCTCGACAACCCGTTCATCGATAACGAGGAGTTGGCGAAGTTCAAGGCGCTCAAGGATCACGCCCTCCAGGCGACAGTCATTCCAATGCTGTTCCAGGCTGCGGCGGGCCCTGCCGGCCTAACTGCGGCCATGACGGAGCTGTGTCATGC
>CALFYR010000618.1 GCA_937954195.1 uncultured Dehalococcoidia bacterium | reverse complement strand
ACGCGGGGTAGAACTTCCAGTGCCCAGTGCCCAGTGCCCAGTGGCAGCTGGTCGTGCCTCCGGTGGTGTGTAGCTAGTCGCCGCCGGAGGGGGCGGCTGAGCGGGGTGGGCCGACGGGGGCGACGCGATTTTCGACCAGTTCGGGTTCGCCGTGGGTGTGGGTGCGGCCGAAGGTGTAGCGCCCGTTGATGAGCGCGACCACGGCCATCATCCCGAGGACGATTGCCCCCTGGGCAACGAAGGTTTCGCGCGCACCGACAGCGTCGGCGATGGCGCCGAGCGGGAAGCTCATGACGGGCATGACGCTGAAGGTGAGCATGTTGATGCTCATGACACGGCCGTAGTACTCGGGGTCGGCGGCGTCCATGACCATGGTGTTGTTCAGGGTCTGGTAGGCGGTGGTGGCGATACCCAGCAGGACGACCGCGAAGATCGCGCCGATGAATTCGAGCGGGATAGAGGCGAATGCGAGCAGGAAGAGGCCGGCGGCGGCAAGCAAGCCTGCAAACCACTGGAGCAGCGGCTTGCGGTCGAAGGTGGTGAGCGTGGCGACGCCGAGAGAGGCGAAGAGCGCGCCGGCGCCGGAGATGGATTGGAGCCAGCCGTAGGCGGTTTCGCCCTGGCCGAGGTCCTCCTGGATGA
Source organism: uncultured Dehalococcoidia bacterium (assembly GCA_937954195.1). Lineage (GTDB taxonomy): Bacteria > Chloroflexota > Dehalococcoidia > Tepidiformales > Tepidiformaceae > Amarobacter. Next base: position 570 of record CALFYR010000618.1, on the reverse strand, counting down.
ATCCCGGGAGGAGAACGATGTAGGGCATGGCGAAGAAGCTCATGATGAACATCATGCTGATGAGGAGGCGGAGCCTGGGGTAGCCCCAGACGTAGCGGAGGCCCTTGCCGATTTCGACGAACATGTTGCCGCGTTCTGGCGTGGCGCGGTCGCCGCGGGCGACCGCGCTGAGGCCGGTTGGAACCAGGAGCAGCGTGCCGATGGAGAGCACGTAGAAGCCGGACTGGACGAAGTAGGCGGTGCCGAATCCGAAGGCCCCGATGAGGAGGCCGGCGATAGCGGGGCCGATGAGCCTGGTGGCGTTCATGGCGGCGTTGGACATGGCGATCGCGGCCATGACGTTGTTCGGGCCGACGACTTCAGCCATGAGGGGGGTTCGCGCCGGCATGCCGAAGGCGAAGAAGGTTCCCTGGACGAGGCCCATCGCGAGCAGGAACTCAATCGTGATGAGGTCGGTGACGATGAGGATGGCGGTAAGGGCCGACAGGATGCCCGTGGCCGACTGCGTCATGAGCGTGAGGTTGCGCTTTTCGAAGCGGTCGGCGAGCGACCCGCCGACAAGCGCGAAGA
>CALFYR010000617.1 GCA_937954195.1 uncultured Dehalococcoidia bacterium | reverse complement strand
CCAAAGTATATTGAACGAGTATGGCAAGCTGCGATCTTCAGATAAGCCATTAAAGATCAAAGAAATTCGTGATAAATCTCGAATGCACACTGTTCTGAAAGTAGGTGGTTACTCGTCGGTCGCCGGTGCTGCGTTTGTGGGACTTGCCATGCTTCCGCTGGGTTCCATCCAAAGTTATGCATTGCTGTTGACGTCGCTTGGGGCGAGCGTGGCGACATTGCGCGATACGATCAATCGATATCCTACGCCAAACGCAATTTCTGGAGATTCACGGTTTCTTGTGGGCGATGGAAACATTGTTAGACAAGAATAATCCCGACCGACCGGCGCTCGGGTGCGGTGACCGTAGGAATGAGCGTATCGAGTCTTGGCTCGTTGATTGCGTTCTTCGTGCCTTTACGAGCGCAACGACCTACGTTTCTTGAGGTTCGACAGGAAATTGTCCCATTGTCACCATGAGTTTCACCTCCTCCCATCCATCACCGCCTCCATCCCCTCCACCCGCTCGAACACCCGCTTCGGATTGATCACGATCACATCCGACGAGACCGGGCCGACCTCCTCCACCCCCCGCACCAGCACCCCCCAAATCCCCTTTCCCCCCAGTGCTACCCTCGCCCCGTGCGCTTCACCCAGTTCACCATCACCGTCCGAGACTACGACGAGGCCATCGCGTTCTACACCGGCCCCATGGCGTGGGACCTGCTCGAGGACACCGACCTCGGCAACGGCAAGCGCTGGGTCCGCGTCGCGCCCAGGGGCGTGCAATCCCCGTGCATCCTCCTCGCCCGGGCAGCCACGCCCGAGCAGCTCGCCACCGTCGGCGCCCAGACCGGCGGCCGCGTCTTCGTCTTCCTCGAGACCGACAACCTCCACCGGGACTACCGCGACCTGTGCGCCCGCGGCATCACCTTCGTCCGCCCGCCCACCCGCCAGCCGTACGGCGACGTCGCCGTCTTCCGCGACCTCTACGGCAACCTCTTCGATCTCATCCAGCCGGCGTGACGCTGCTCACTGTGGCGCCGCCGGGGGCGCTGCCGAACCGCCGCGGGACATGTGCCAAGGGCGATCATTGCGCACCGAAGGAATGTCTCGCCCGGTGCGCCGCTTCGCTTCTCCATGCGAAACCCCATCGTCCTCGCCCTCGTGTCGCTGTCCTCGGTGATGTGCGGCTGCGCCTCGAACCCCCACGCCCGCGAGACCATCGCCTCCCCCGAGCTCCGCGCCGAGATCGAGGCTGCCAACCGCGAGCTCGAGCGCCGCTACAACACCGGCGACCTCCTCGGCGTGGCAGCCATGTACACCGACGACGCCGTCATGCTCGGCCCCGGCCGACCCGGCGAGTTCGGCATCCAGCGCACAGCGGGCCGCGATGCCATCGACGCCTACTGGACCGGGCCCGCCGAGCGCATCTCCTGGGACCTGGAGGTCTTCGAGGTCTGGGGCGCCCGCAACGTGGCCCACCAGCTCGGCCGCTCGACCCTCACCACGCGCCGCGACGGCGAGATCCGCGCTTCCGTCGTGGACTTCGCGGTCTTCTGGCGCAAGGGCCCCGACGGCCAGTGGCGCATCGAGGCCGACTGCTACTGGCCCGTGCCGCCGAACTGACGTGTCCCGAACCGTCGATTGCGCGCGTTCCGACGTGTCCTGTGCGCAATCTTCCTGCGATGCGCGTGTGATTCCTTGACCTTTCGCGCTTCCGGGCCAACCTTCGAGAACATGAAGTCACGGGCCACCCGCCGGCCGCACTCCGGCGCGCCCAAGCCGATCTCTCCGGAGGCCGCCACCATGCATGTGTCGTGCACCCGCGCGCTCGTTGTCGCCGCCTGCTGCGCCCCCGCGCTCTTCATCACGCCCCGCGCCGATGCCGCGCTCGTCTCCGCCGGGCTCTTCGCCCCGGCCGACGGCCTGCTCACCCACGACACCGAAACCGATCTCGCCTGGCTCGACCTCACCCCGACCGCCGGCCTCTCCTACAACCAGGTCTCCGCCGATGCCGGCGGATGGCTCACCCTCGGCTTCCGGTACGCGACATCCGCCGAAGTCCTCGCGCTCTGGACCGCAGCGGGCATGGTCTCGGTCAACTCCTCCGACGACGCCAACATCCCCGCCGTCGACCTGCTCGGCTCGCTGATGGGCACCACGCCCTTCTTCCCCGGCTCGCCGTTCACGGCGACCAGCGCCCTGATCGCCGACCCCGGGTCCGCCGGCTTCCGCCTCATCGGCCGCCTCGTGAACACGCCGACCAACGGCCATTTCAACGCGTGGAACTCCATCCCCGCCGATGCGACGCACGTCGACAACGGCAACCCGGTGCACTCGTATCTGGTCGCCGACTACAACGACGTGCCCGCGCCGCCAACGTTCCTCGCCGTCGGCGCCAGCCTCGCGCTGTCACCCCTCCGCCGACGCCGCTGAGCGTTTTCTCCCGAGAGGGGGTGCGGGGTCGGAGACTCGCCGTGGCGAGGAAACTTCCCCCGCATCGAAGCGTATCTCCTCCAGCATGCATCCCCGCCGTCGCACCTCTTTCCGCCGCATGGCCCTCTATCTCGGCATTTTCGCCGTCCTCGGACCCATCCCCCTCGCGCTGGTCACGTGCGTCGGCCCACCCTCGTACTACGCCGAAAAGTTCGCGCCGCCGCCCGGGCACCACGATCCGCCCACGCTGTTGCCAGCCGCGCTGATCGCCGAACGCCAGGTCGAGCCGCACACCTGCGGCTACCACTCTCTCTCCACCATCTACAGGGCCTACGGCATTACCCCCGACCGCGTGAACCTGCGCCTCCGGTGCGGCGTGGACATGCCAGCCGTCGTCCTCAAGTCCGACACCACCG
>CALFYR010000616.1 GCA_937954195.1 uncultured Dehalococcoidia bacterium | reverse complement strand
TGACAAAGGCGCGCCATGTGCCAGGGAATCGCACTCCCTTCGTTTCTCCCTATCCTTCTCACCGAATTACCGGATAGCGTCCGTCGATCGCAGGCGGACCGCGTGCTGCCGCCCTACCCCTTCGTCGAGTGTGTCTCACCCGGCGTCAGGGACCAGAAGGGAGAAGTACCCCATGTGTGGAATCGTTGGATTCGCCGGCGAGCGCTCGGCTGTGCCCGTGCTCATCCGTGCCCTCAAGGACCTCGAATATCGCGGCTACGACTCGGCAGGCATCGCCGTACTCGATGGCGCGGAGAACGCGCTTCACATCACAAAAAAGCAAGGCAAGATCGCGAACCTTGAGAACGCCCTTTCGCCCAATGGCGCTTCGGCAGCCACCGTCGGCATCGGCCATACCCGTTGGGCGACGCACGGCAAGCCCAGCGATCAGAACGCCCATCCGCACTTGAGCTGCAATGGCGAGGTCGTTGTCATCCACAACGGCATCGTCGAGAACTACGCCGAACTCCGCAGCGAACTGCAGGCTCGTGGTCACAAGTTCCTGAGCGAAACCGATACTGAGACTGTCGCGCACCTCATGGAGGAGCGGATAGGCGCCGGCGATTCTTTGCTGGAAGCGTTGCGGGTGACGGCTTCGAAGCTCGAAGGGTCACAGGCAATCGTTGCCATGTCCGCCAGCGAACCCGGCGCAATGGTCGCCGCTCGACTGGGTAATGCCGGCGGAGTGGTCGTGGGCTACGGCCAGGGCGAAATGGTGCTCGCGAGCGACCTTGCTGCCGTGCTCCCACTGAGCCAGGACGTCGCTTTCCTCGCCGACGGGCAGCTCGCGCGCATTGACCGCGACGGCGCCAGTTACGTTGACCTCACGGGCAACGCGGCCACGGTGCAACGCAAGCGCATCCCCATCGACCCCGTGAGCGCGCTGAAGGGCGACTACGCGCACTTCATGCTCAAGGAGATAATGGAGCAGCCTGAGGCAATCGCGGACACGATCTGGAGTCTCGGCACGTTGGAACCCCCGACGCTCTACCTCGACGACCTCGAGGCAGCCGCGGACCGGCTCTCCCAGGTTGACCGGGTGGTGCTCCTGGGAATGGGGACGAGCCTCCATGCCGCCATGATCGGCCAGCGGTACTTCGAAGACTTCGCGCGGGTAGCCGCTGTGACCGATAACGCCAGCGAGTTCCGCTACCGAAACCCTGTACTGGATTCGAAGACGCTCGTGGTCTCCGTGAGCCAGAGCGGGGAGACGGTCGATGTGCTGGAAGCGATGGCACTCGCCCGGTCCGGCGGGGCACTGCAGGTCACGATCTGCAACACCGAAGGCGCCCAGACGACCCGGGTCGCGGACGGAACGGTATACACGCGGGCCGGCCTCGAACGCGGCGTGGCAAGCACAAAATGCTTCACGGCGGCGGTAGTCGCCATGTACATGCTCGCGTTGCGGCTCGGCGAAGCTCGCGGCACGCTCACGCGCGAGCAGCTGCAGGAGCGGCTCGCTGACGTGTCCAGGCTCCCGGACGCTGTCGCTCGGGTGCTGGGGCAGACGCGGGAGATTCAGCGGATGGCCGTTCGGTATGCCGGATCAAACCACTTGCTGTTCCTCGGACGTGGTCTTGCGTTCCCCGCAGCCATGGAAGGCGCACTCAAGATGAAGGAGATCAGTTACATCCACGCGGAAGGCTATGCCGCCGGCGAGATGAAGCACGGGCCGATCGCGCTCATCGACCCATCTTTCCCCACCATCGCAATCGCGACGAAGCATGCGCTTCGGGCGAAAATCGTTTCGAACATCGAGCAGGTGCAGGCGCGTGGTGGCGACGTCATCGCCGTGGTCACCGAGGGAGACGCGGAGCTGGCGAAGCTCGCTGACGCCGTTATCGAAGTGCCGGAGGTCGCCGCTCACGTGGAACCTATCGTCGCGTCGATCCCACTTCAGCTCCTGGCCTACTACGTCGCGGTGCATCGCGGCTGTGACGTGGACCAGCCGAGAAATCTCGCCAAAACGGTCACGGTGGAGTAGAAGCGGCCCACCACAGACCAGAGAAAAGGACCGTTTGGCCGGAGCGCCAATTCTCCGGCCCGGTCTATAATCCCCCGACCGAACGTATCGGTCTGTTCTATGCGCGGTGCGTGGAGGTATAGGCAGTTTGGTTAGCGTGACGCGATCGGTAGTGTGGTTTTCCGAAGTTGGGCGAGAGGATCTCGCTCTCGTGGGTGGCAAGGGCGCCAATCTTGGCGAACTCACCCGTGCTTCTATCCCGGTTCCCCCGGGCTTTGTGGTCACCGCCGATACCTATTTCCACTTCATCCAGCAGAACGCGCTCGAACCGCTCATCAAGAAGGAGCTCTTTGGGCTCGACGTGCACGACTCGCGCATGTTGAACGACCGGGCGGCGAACATCCGCCGCCGGATCGTTGAGGCGCCGATGCCGGCGCACATCGCCGACGAGATCCGCGAGGCGTACCGCCAGCTCGGCGAGGGGCCTGTCGCCGTCCGCAGTTCCGCCACTGCCGAGGACCTTCCGGAGACGAGTTTCGCGGGCCAGAAGAGCACGTTCCTGAACGTGGTCGGAGAAGACAACGTCGTCCGGGCCGTCCAGGCGTGCTGGGCGTCGCTGTTTGAAGGGCGAGCGATCTTCTATCGCGAAGAAGCGGGGTACGACCACACCAAGGTTGGCCTCGCTGTGCCGGTCCAGCGGATGGTGCAATCCGAGAAGTCCGGAGTTATGTTCACTGTTGAACCTGTGACCTCCGACTCATCGAAGATCACGATCGAGGCGGTCTACGGCCTGGGCGAAGGCATCGTATCGGGCGAAATATCTCCAGACCTGTACATCCTGCACAAGGAATCGCTGCAAATCGCGAGCAAGACTGTCACACCGCAGGACCGCCAGTTCGTGAAGTCGACTGACTCCAACGGCCACCACGAGGGCGCCAACGTGTGGGTTGAGGTCCCCGGAGACCTTCGCGAAGCACAAAAGATCAGCGATGAAGAGATCCGCGAGCTCGCCCGTATCGGCCGCGCTGTCGAACAGCACTACGGCGCCCCGCAAGACATTGAGTGGGCCTACGAGCACGGGCAGTTCTACCTGACCCAGGCACGGCCCGTTACGACGCTGAAGCACGGCCACCAGGACGACGATGAGGGAGACGAGGAATCGGCGCCGGTGCTGCTCTCCGGTCAGCCGGCCAGCCCCGGCGTGGGCGTGGGGATCATCCGGGTCGTCCACGATCCCCGTGACATCGACATCGTGAAGCAGGGCGACGTGCTGGTGGCGGAAATGACCACGCCCGACTTCGTCCCGGCGATGAAACGCGCTTCGGCCATCATCACCGAACGCGGCGGCCGGACGTGCCACGCCGCGATTGTCAGCCGCGAACTCGGTATCCCGTGTGTGGTCGGCGCCGGCGGGGCAACCCACCTGGAGGTCGACAGGGAAGTTACGGTTGATGGTTCAATCGGGAATATCTACGAGGGGCGTGCCGAAGCTCGCCTCGCGTGGTACGAACGCCAGAAAGAGCGGTATGCCAAGGCATCCTCGCTCAAGACGACCACTCGGCTTTATGTGAACCTTGCCGAACCGGAGCTTGCCGAAAGGGTAGGCCAGCGGAACGTTGATGGCGTCGGCCTGCTTCGGGCGGAATTCATCGTCGCGCAGATTGGCACCCACCCCCGCACGTTTATCGACGAGGGGAACCCGGGTGAGTACACGCGCCAGCTGGCTGAGGGCATCGGGGAGTTTTGCCGCTCCTTCGCGCCGCGGCCAGTAGTCTACCGGCTGACGGACTTTAAGACGAACGAATACGCAAACCTTCGTGGTGGCTCTCAGTACGAGGCGAACGAGGAAAACCCGATGATCGGGTACCGCGGGGCGAGCCGCTACATCCGCGAGCCGGACATCTTCCAGCTCGAAATCGAGGCCATTAAGCAGGTTCGCGCCCAGTACAAGAACCTCTACGTGATGGTCCCGTTCGTACGGACCCCGCGCGAACTCCAGGGCGTGAAGCAACTGCTCGCAGAGCAGGGGCTCGTCCGTGGCGATGACTTCAAGCTCTGGATGATGGTCGAGGTACCATCCAACGTCATCATCCTCGACAAGTTCCTGGATGTGGGCATCGACGGGATCTCGATTGGGTCGAACGACCTGACACAGCTCGTGTTGGGCATTGACCGCGACAGCGAGGCGCTCGCCGATACGTTCGATGAACGCAACGACGCGGTGATGGCGGCCATCCAGACTGCCGTCACGGTGGCCAAGCGCCGTGGGATTACGGCGTCGATCTGCGGCCAGGCGCCGAGCGTTTACCCAGAGGTGACCGAGAAGCTGGTCGAGTGGGGCATCACGAGCGTCAGCGTGAGCCCGGACATGATCGACCGCACTCGCGAAATCATCGCCAACGCCGAAGCGAAATTGGGCCGGGCGCCACAGGCGTAGGCGCCCGGCATCGATGTTAGGCCGCGGCGGTCAGTTCGAGCCGCTCGCTGTGGTCCACGACATCCTCTTCTCGGTCGCCGATGGTCTCGACGTTGGGGCTAAGCAGGAAGCGGGCGTACAGGTCTGAATGGCGAAACGCGCTCAGCGCCTCGGCCGACTCCCAGGTTGCGATGATGACGTAGCGGTTGCTGTTGGGCAGCCGCATGCGGGCGTGGGCCTCCAGGCCCGGGAATTCGGCGATGCCGAGCCGGAACGATTCGACAAAGCAGTAAGCCTGGCGCTCGGTCATTCCAGTAACGTCGAACGCAAGCGTTTCGATGATCATTGTTGTGGTTCCTCTCCATCGGCCGGCTCTCTCTACCGGCCGGTAAGCATCGTTTCACCTCGCTGCGTGGTAGACAGTCTCCGGCTTCACATAGCCCGGCACGCCGTTTGTGCACTCATTAACAATCCGTGGGTCGCCAAAGATGTGACTCGCCTAGAATTCCCCGAATGGACCTCCACCAGGTGCGGCGACGGCTCGAAGGCGCTGAGCAGCGTCTCAGTCCCTACGCCGCGCGTTCGACAGCGAGCCGAGGGCGCGCCCGGCAGGAGGCGCCATCACCCGTGCGGACGGAGTACCAGCGCGACCGGGACCGCATCTTGCACACCAAGGCGTTCCGACGGCTGAAGCACAAGACCCAGGTGTTCATAGCCCCGGCCGAGGACCACTACGTCACGCGCCTCACGCACACCCTGGAAGTGGCACAGGTGGCTCGAACAATCACTCGCGCACTCAACCTGAACGAGGACCTGGCTGAGGCAGCGGCGCTCGGACACGACATCGGCCATGGACCGTTCGGCCATGCCGGGGAGGAAGCGCTCGCGGAATGCCTGCCGGAAGGGTTCCGCCACAACTATCACTCGGTCCGCGTGCTCGACCAGCTAGAGAACGGCGGGCAGGGGTTGAACCTCACGTACGAAGTTCTCGACGCCATCAAAAAAAGCTCCAAGGCGAGAGAGGACATCTTCGCAGAGGGGTGGGGGGTGCCTGAGACGCTGGAGGGACAGGTAGTCAAGACCGCCGACGCGATTGCTTATGTTAATCACGACATCCTGGACGCCATCCGGGCCGGC
>CALFYR010000615.1 GCA_937954195.1 uncultured Dehalococcoidia bacterium | reverse complement strand
CATCTTCTGGCCCGATGACGGCATCGATACGGGCCCAATCCTTCTCCAGAAAACGTGTGCCATCGGCCCTGACGAGACCATGGGCGGCCTTTACTTCAACAACCTGTTCCCGATGGGCGTTGATGCGCTGTCCGAGTCCGTGAAGCTGGTTGCCGAAGGGAAGGCACCCCGCATCGAACAGGACCACTCCCTTTCGACGTACGAGCCGCCGTGCCGCGACGAGCACGGCCGCATCAGGTGGTACGAGCCCGCGGAGCGGGTATATGCGCGCATCCGGGGCTGCAACCCGGCTCCCGGCGCCTGGAGCATGGTTGGCGAATCGAAGCTCAAGTTCTTCGACTGCAGCATGCTGCCCGCGGAACAGGGCATGCCCGGGCGCGTGCTCCGCGTAAGCGAGGACGGGGTCGATATCCGGCTCAACGGCGGAGTGCTCCGTGTCGTCCGGGTCCAGCCGGAGGGTGCGAAGAAGATGCCGGCTCACGAATGGGCCAGGGACGCCGGGATCGAACCGGGGTTCCGATTCAAAACGTAGTCAGAGGTTCTTCTCGAAGTACTCGATGACACGCCGCTCCTGGTACTCCATGCCCCTGGCATCCCGCGGCATGTGCCGCTCCTCGGGGAAGAGCAGCAGGTCGTAGTCCTTGTTCGCCTCCGTGAGTGCGACGATGAACCGCGCCGTGTGCCGGAAGTGGACGTTCTCGTCGGTCATGCCGTGGACGAGCAGGAGCTTGCCCTGGAGCCTGTGGGCGTGCGTCAGTGCTGAACTGTCGTGGTAGCCCTCGGGATTGGATTGCGGCGTCCCCATGTAGCGCTCCGTATAGCCGGTGTCGTAGCCATCCCAATCCGTAACGGGGGCACCGGAAACGCCGACCTTGAACACCTCCGGCGCGCGAAGCATGCCCATCAAGGTCATGTAGCCACCGTAGCTCCAGCCGTAGACGCCGACCCGCGAACCATCGACGTAGGGAAGTTTCGCCATGTGGCGAACGCCCGCAACCTGGTCATCGACCTCCACGGTCCCCATGCGGTCCGCGAGGGCGCCTTCGAACGCCAGCCCACGGTTGAAGCTGCCGCGGTTATCGAGCTTGAAGACCACGTAGCCCTGCTGTGCCAGGTACTGCGCCCGCAGATCCACCGTCGCCGTCCACTCGTTGGCGACACGCTGCACGTGGGGGCCCCCGTAGACGGAAACGATGAGCGGATGCTTGCGGAGCGCATCCGTGGCCGGGGGCCGGTAGATCATTCCATGAAGTTCCACGCCATCCGCGACCGTGAGGGAGGTGAATTCGGGCGGTTCGAGACCGAGTTCAGCCGCCGACGCACCGTCGTTTGCGAAGAGCACCGCGCGTTCGCCGCCTGCAATGTCTCGCAGCACGGAGCGCGGCGCGTGCTGGAGGCTGCTCCAGGTATCGACGAATGCCGTGCCATCCGGGGCGACGACGCAGCCGTGCCACCCGGGTTCAGCCGTCAGCCGGCGGACCTCGCCTCCCTCGATGGGGACGCCGTAGAGGTGCCGTTCGAGGACCGTGTCTTTCGTAGCCGAAAAGTACACGTCGCCGCGGTCTTCATCGACGGCGACCAGGCTGGTGATTACCCACTCGCCGCGGGTGAGTTGCGTGATGCGGCTGCCATCGGCGGCGTGCAGAGAGAGGTGGGCGAATCCGCTCTCCTCGCTAAGCCAGAGGATGCGCCCGTCCTTCAGGAAGCGGGTATCGCCGAAGAGATTGATCCACGGTTCGCGCCGCTCTTCGATCAGCGTCGTCGCCTTCCCGTCTGCATCGAATGCCTGCAGGGTCAGGTGGCGCTGGTCACGCGAAAGCAGCTGGGCGGTGAGGACACCGTCCGGGCGCCAGCCGACGCGGGCGATGTAGATGTCCTTTTCGGCGCCGAGGTCCATCCATGTGGTTGCACCGCTGGCGAGGTCGATGACGCCCAGTTCGAGGTAGGCGTTTGGTGCGCCGGCGAACGGGTAGCGGTGGGGCTCGGTATCTACCTCCGATTTGCCCTGGTGGACGATGGCGTAGTCGGGAATGTGGCGGCTGTCTGCCCGGATGAAGGCGATCTTCGCGCCGTCCGGGCTCCACCAGAAACCCTCATCGCGGTCGAGTTCCTCCTGGGCGATGAACTCGGCGAGCCCGTTGGTGATTCCCGGTTCGGCTCCCGAGGTCAACTTCCGGGGTTCACCGCCCGTGAGCGGGAGCACATAGAGTTCGTTCTCCTTCACGAAGGCAACGTAGGAGCCATCGGGGCTGAGGTGCGGGTCGATCGCGCCTTCCGAGCCTGCGACCTCCTTCATTTCCGCCCCACCGACGCTCGCCCAGAGCTTCCCGCCGCCCGGCACGAGGAGCACCGGCACATCCGATTTGGCGGCGAATGCGTAGCTCGTTACGCCCAGTTCGCGGAGGCGGGCGCGTTCGCGGCGCAGTTCCTCCTCGCGGCTCATTGTCCCTTCGCTGGTGCTGGCGGGTGGCGGGCCTGCGAGCACCGTGCGCTCGCCGGTCGCGATGTCGTACCGCCACAGGCTGCGAACGAGGCTCCCTTCGGCACTGAACAGATACGTGATGCCCAGGCTATCGGGCGTGAAGCGGACCGCCCCGGGGACGACGGTCCCGGGGCGTGGGAGCGCCGCCACCTGGGCCAGCGTTATCTGCTCGTACGGTCGGGTCATTGCTGGAGAGCCTCCTGGCGGAGGCGTTCGATCTCCGCGATATCGGTCGGCAGGCCGCCGCTCAGCACGTCGGCCCCGCCATCGGTTATGAGGACATCGTCTTCGATGCGAATTCCGCCGAAGTCGAGCATCGTGTCGACCCGGTCCCAGTTCACGTCGTCGCGGAACTGTTTGCGGCGGCCGGGGTCGGTCAACAGCGCCTTGATGAAGTAGATCCCTGGCTCGATGGTGACGACATAACCGGCCTCAAGGGGCAAGTCGGCCCGGAGCC
>CALFYR010000614.1 GCA_937954195.1 uncultured Dehalococcoidia bacterium | reverse complement strand
CTAGGGCGAGCGAAGGCGCGAGGCCCCAGCGGTCGCCGTAGACTTCGTTGCGCCCAGCGACACCCGAATGGTGCGAGAGCATGTTCAGGCGCAGGGCGGTGCGCTCGCCCAAGCCGAGGCGCTGGAGCGGCAGGTTGAGGTCTCCGGCAAAGCGCCTTGTGCTGTCAGTACCGAACTGGATGGTGCCGCCGAAGGCATTGTTGAGCGAAGGCGCCTTGCTGACGAGGTTGATGTTGCCGCCTGTCGAGCCGCGTCCATTGAAGGCGGAAGACGGGCCCTTGGTGACTTCCACCTGCTCCATGTTGAAGGGGTCGCGCGATTGCGGACCGAGGTCGCGGACGCCATCGATGAAGATGTCGTTGCGGGCGCTGAAGCCGCGCAAGGTGAGGTTGTCACCGGCGGGCACGCCGCCTTCTCCCGCGGCTACGGTGAGGCCCGGAACGTTGCGGAGCACGTCGCGCAGGGTAGTGGCGCCTTGCTCCTCGATGACCTGCTTGGGGATGACCATGATGGTCTGGGGCGTGTTCCGCAGCGGCTCAGTGTATTTGGGCGATGAGACCGGGGTGAGGCGGTCATTGACTTCGACGACTGTGTGCGGTCCGGAGATTCCCTTCTTTTGCAATTCGCTTGCACTTTGCGAGACATCTTTCGGCTCGGGCTGCTGGGCCGCCAGCGAGGCTGCCAGCGTGCCCGCGGCGAGCCACTTCGCGGCATCGCGCGCCCAGCCCTTTTTCGCCGGCACAACCGCCGTCTTGAGGCGTTTCTTTCTCTTCCAGTTGTATCGAGGCATCGCCACCATACGCATTTGCTCCTTCACTTGAAAAAAGGGTGTGGCGTCGCCTATGATCTGAGGAGATCGCCGACCCAGTGTTGTCGATCCACAGTTCCGGGCGCTGATCTCGGCCAAGAGGACACGCGCCCGGACTGAATCAGTCCGATATAGTTGGAAGATTATCCTACCTGCAACTGAATGTCAATAGCGAATTCTAGGCGAGGATCTTGTCGAGCACTTTGCCCTTGATGTCCGTGAGGCGGAAATCACGTCCCTGGAATCGGAAGGTGAGCTTGAGGTGATCGATGCCCAGCAAGTGCAACATCGTTGCGTGCAGGTCATGCACTTCGATCTTGTCCTCGATGGGGGAGAAGCCGAGTTCGTCGCTGGCGCCGTAGGTGAACCCGGGTTTCAATCCGCCGCCAGCCATGAAGAGGGAGTACGAGTCGATGTGGTGGTTGCGGCCGATCTTGCCCTTTTCGCGGACTTCGCCCATGGGGGTGCGGCCGAATTCGCCGCCCCATACGAAGAGGGTCTTGTCGAGGAGGCCGCGCTGCTTGAGATCGGTGATGAGGGCGGCGGTGGGCTTGTCCACTTCGGCGCAGACCTTATCGAGGGGCTTGGTGATGTCGTCGTGGTGGTCCCAATCGGCGTGGTAGAGCTGCACGAAGCGCACGCCGCGCTCGACGAGCCTGCGGGCGAGCAGGCAGTTGTTGGCATAGGAGCCTTCGCCGGGCTTGGCGCCGTAGGCATCGAGCGTGGCCTGTGACTCCTTGGTGAAGTCGATCAACTCGGGTCCGCTGGTTTGCATGCGGTAGGCCATCTCATAGGAGCTGATGCGGGTCTGGATTTCGTCATCGCCGGTTGTGCCGAGGCGGAGGCGGTTCAAATCCTGAATGGCGTCGAGGGTCTGGCGCTGGTCGTCGGCGCTGATGGATTTGGGATTGGAAAGATCGAGGATGGGGTCGCCGATGTTGCGGAACGGGATGCCCTGATAGGCGGTGGGGAGAAAGCCGCTGCCCCAGAGCAGCGCACCGCCGCGGGGTCCGCGGCCGCCCGACTGGAGCACGACGAAGCCGGGGAGATCCTTGGAATCACTGCCGATGCCGTAGGTGATCCATGCGCCCATGCTGGGGCGTCCGGGCCGGAATGAGCCGGTGTTTGCGAAGAGCTTGGCCGGGCCATGATTGAAGTTCTCGGTGGAGATGCTGTGGATCATGGTGAGGTCATCGACCACACCGGCGATGTGCGGGAAGAGTTCCGACATCCACATGCCGCTCTTGCCATGCTGGGCGAATTTGCGGCGCGTGCCGAGCAGTTTCGGCTTCTCCTTGGAGAAGGTATCCATGAAGGCGAAGCGCTTGCCGGCGAGCAGGCTGTCGGGCGCGGCCTTGCCGTCCCACTTGCTGAGTTCGGGCTTGTACTCGAACAATTCGAGGTGGCTGGGAGCGCCGCACATGTGGCAATAGATGACGTGCTCGATTTTGGCGGGATGATGGCGCGTGGCGAGCAGCGAGCCATTCAGCAGCGAGGCGAGAGCCACCTTGCCGACTCCGATTCCGCAGTCGCGAAAGAGCTGGCGCCGGGTTTTGTGCAGTAAGCGTTGGTCTTGCATGGCTACTCCCTGGTCATGAATTCGTCGAGGTTCAAGAGCACGCGCGAGACGGCGGTCCACGCGGCTTTTTCATCTTTCTTGGCGTCGCGCTGCGCGCCCAGCAGTTTGAGCAATCGCGATTCCTCATCGCCGGCGGGCTGGCGGTTGAGGGCGTAGAAAAAGCCCTGCTTGAGGCGGGCGGCATCGGAGGCCGACTCTTCTTTCATCAAGCGGTCGGCGAGGGCTTGCGCGAACTCGAAGTACGCTTCGTCGTTGAGCAATGTGAGGGCCTGGAGCGGCGAGTTGGAACGGATGCGGCGCGTGCAGGTGACTGTGGCGTCGGGAGCATCAAAGAGGATCAAGCCCGGATGCGGGGCCGAGCGCTGGAACCAGGTGTAGACGCCGCGGCGGAAGCGGTCCGCGCCGGTGCTGGTCTTCCATTCGCGCTTCACCTGAGTGACGGAATTGGCTCCGGGAGGCAGCGGCGGAAAGACGCTGGGACCGCCGACTTTTTCGCTGAGCAAGCCGCTGGCGACGAGGGCCGAATCGCGGACGAGTTCGGCATCGAGGCGCAGGCGCGACTGGCGGGCGAGGAGCCGGTTCTCGGGGTCGGCCTTCTTCACTTCGGGGCGGACATCGGAATCCTGGCGATAGGTGGCTGACATGACGATGGTCTTGTGGAGCGCTTTTTGGCTCCAGCCTTTGTCCATGAATTCGGCAGCAAGCCAGTCGAGCAGTTCCGGATGCGTGGGGCGCTCGCCCATGGTGCCGAAGTCGTTTTCGGTATCGACGATGCCCTTTCCGAAGTACTTCTGCCAGATGCGATTGACGGTGACGCGGGCGGTGAGCGGGTTGTTCTTGGCCACCAGCCAGCGGGCGAAATCGAGGCGCGTGGGTGTGCCATTGGTTTTGGGCAGAGGCGGCAACACGGACGGCACTCCAGGCTGGACGGTGGCGCCTTTGCGGGTGAAATCGCCGCCCAAGTGAATATAAGATACACGCGGCGTGGCGAGTTCGCGCATGACCAAGGCACGCGTCACTTTGGGCATGCGGCGGCGATGGGCATTGATGCCGCTCTGCCGTTCGACCACGCCGGGATGCAGGGGCTGGCCTTCCCCGGGGAGCGAATCGCGGAAGGTGTTCAGCTCATTCTCGAGGAGCTGCAGTTGGGATTCCCAGGCGTGATAGCGAGTGAGTTCGTCGGGGGTGCCCACGGGAAGGAAGGGACGATTGAAGTCCTTGCGGTCGGCTTCCTTGTCGATTTCATCGACGTTATTGAGGAAGGCGAACATCTGGTAGAACTCTTTCTGGCTGACCGGGTCGTACTTGTGATCGTGGCAGCGGGC
>CALFYR010000613.1 GCA_937954195.1 uncultured Dehalococcoidia bacterium | reverse complement strand
GTATGAGGGCCTTGCAGCGATCAATCCCCGGGTGGTGCTTGCCTCGATTTCGCCATATGGCGCGACGGGCCCGAAGGCGCACTGGGCAGCCAGCGACCTGACGGTGCTCGCGAGTTCGTGCGTGATGCAGATTACCGGTGACGACGACCGAGCGCCGTGCCGCGTGGCCGTCCCACAGGCGATGCTGCACGCCGGCGCCGATGCGGCCGCGGGCGCACTGATCGCCTATTACGCGGCGCAGCGCGACGGCGTGGGCCAGTGGGTGGACGTTTCGGCGCAGGCTTCGACGGCGATGGCGACGCAGGCGTTCATCCTCGCGGCGGCGTGGGAATCCTCCGAAATTACGCGGCTGGCCGGTGGGCTCGCGCTCGGGCCGCTCTCGCTCAAGCTGGTCAACCCGGCCAAGGACGGCTTCGTTTCCGTGACGTTCCTGTTCGGGACGGCGATCGGACCGTTCTCCCGGCGGCTGATGGAGGTGATGTGCGAGCAGGGGTTCGTGGATGAAGCGACGCGCGACAAAGACTGGATCATGTATCCGCAGCTGCTGCTTTCGGGGCAGGAGCCGGTCAGTGAGTTGCTCCGCTGCCAGAAGCACATCGCGGAGTTCACGGCGGCGCACACGAAGGCCGAGCTGATGGACCTCGCGATGGAGCGCGGATTGCTGATCGTGCCCGTGGCGACGACCGAGGACATCGTGCATTCCGAACAGCTGAGTGCGCGGGAGTACTGGGTCGAAATGGAGCACCCGGAGCTTTCCCGGAAGGTGACCTATCCCGGCGCGTTCGCGAAGCTGACAAAGACACCACTTGAGCACCGGCTGCGCCCGCCGCTGGTGGGCGAGCACGACGCCGAGGTGGCGACGACGGTAGAGCAGGAGGCGCCGAAACACGCCGCGCAGGCAAACGCACCGGCTTCGCGGGCGTTGCCCCTGGATGGCGTGAAAGTGCTGGACCTGATGTGGGTGATGGCCGGGCCGGCTTCGACACGGTACCTGGCGGACTTCGGGGCGACCGTGGTGCGCGTGGAAAGCACGACGCGGGTTGATACGGCGCGGACGCTGCAGCCGTTCCCGAAGGATGTGCCCGGGCCGAACAACTCGGGCCTCTTCGCGACGATGAACGCCGGCAAGCTCGGCCTGACGCTGAACCCGGCGCATCCCGAAGCGCACGCGACGTTCGAGAAGCTGGTGAAGTGGGCCGACGTGGTGACTGAGAGCTTCGCCGCCGGGGCCGCTGCACGGCTGGGCGTGGATTACGAGTCCGTGCGGAAGATCAATCCGCAGATCATCATGCTGAGTTCGTGCCTGAACGGTCAGACGGGCCCGATGGCGAAGCTGGCGGGGTTCGGGACGATGGGCGCGCAGCTTGCCGGGTTCGGCGAGCTGGCGGGCTGGGCCGATAGGGCGCCGGCCGGGCCGTTCGGCGCGTACACCGACTATGTGGCGCCGAAGTTCACGGTGGCTGCGATCATCGCGGCGCTGGAACACCGCCGCCTGACCGGCGAGGGCCAGTACATCGACTTTTCGCAGGGCGAGGCTTCGCTGCACTTCCTTGGGCCTGCCTTCCTGGATTACACGGTGAACGGGCGCGTGATGAAGCGGGATGGCAATGCCTCTCCGGAGTGGGCGCCGCACGCTGTGTTCCCGGCGCAGGGCGAGGACCGGTGGGTCGCCATTGCCTGCGAGACGGAGGAGCAGTGGCACGGGCTCTGCCGGGCGGCGGGAGCGGCATGGGCCGAAGACGCTCGTTTCGCCACCCTGGAAGCGCGGCACGCGAATCGCGAGGCGCTGGAGGCAGCCATCGCTGAGTGGACCGCGCAGCGCACACAGGGAGAACTCGAGGAGGCGCTGCAGGCAGCCGGCGTTCCGGTTGCGGCCTCGCAGCGCAGTACGGACGCGCTCATCGACCCGCAGCTGGCGCACCGCGAGTACTTCACATGGGTGGAACACCCGGAACTGGGCCGCGTGGCGGTGGAGAACACCCGGTTCGTCCTTTCTGCGACGCCGGGACGTGTCGAACGGCCCGGGCCCGTGTTCGGGCAGGACAACGAGTATGTGCTGCGGGAGATCCTCGGGCTGACCGAAGACGAGGTGACGGACCTTGTGGTGGCCGGCGCGCTGGAATAGCGCGACCGTCACCTTTTCGTGACCTGGAGCGATTAGGATGGTGCGATGAACATCCGAATCGCGTTCGCGTTGGTGGCGCTGCTCGCGCTGCCGCTTGCGGCCGCCTGCGATGGCGGTGACGGCTCGTCACCGGCTAGCGAACCGAGCTCGACCGCGACGGCGGGTGCGAGCCCTTCAGGCGGGGGTTCAACGCCGACCGCTGCACCCACGGCGACGGAAGCTGCGCCGGATGAACCCACTCCAACCGCGACCTCAAACGCGGTCGCGGGCGCCGCGGCGGGCGGGCTCGCCTGTGAGCTGGGCCCATCGGCGGCGTTCCCCGTGGGGGAGACAACGAACGCGACGATCGTCTCGGGCGGGCGGGAGCGGACGTTCCTCATCTATGTTCCCGGTGGGTACGAGGGTTCGAGCGCTGTGCCGCTGGTGCTGAATTTCCACGGCCTCGGGAGTAACGGCAGCCAACAGCACGTTTACGCGGGGCTGGTGCCTATCGCTGAACGCGAGGGGTTCATCGTGGTGAGCCCCGATGGCGTGAACAACTCGTGGCTCATCACGCCCGGCGTGAACGACATCGAGTTCACGCGCGACCTGGTGGCCGCCGTATCGGAAGGACTGTGCATCGACCCGGGCGCCGTGTTCTCGACCGGGATGTCGAACGGCGGTTTCATGTCCGCCGCCCTCGCCTGCGTGGCGGGAGACCTGGTCGCCGCGGTGGCGCCGGTGGCAGGGGTGCTCGGACCATCGGCGAATTGCGGCGAGCCGGTGCCGCTCCTCCAGTTCCATGGGACGGACGATGCGGTCGTGCCGTACGAAGGCGGCACCATCTCCGCGACGGGCGGGCCGTTCGGCGGCATTGACGCGATCATGCTCGGCTGGGCGGAGCACAACGGATGCTCGCTCGTGCCGGGGACGAGCGAGGCCAGTGACTCAGTCGACCTGGTGACCTTCGAAGGGTGCGACGCGGAGACGGCGCACTACGTGGTGGATGGCGGCGGGCACACGTGGCCCGGCGGCCCGGCAGTGCCGCGGCTCGGCCCGACGACGACGGAGATCTCCGCGAGCGAGCTGATGTGGGAGTTCTTCCTGCAGAACCGGCGGTAGCTTTACGTGGTGTGCGTGCCGATTCCGCGAACCGGCTTCCGCTGCGACACTTGATCGCGTGTTGAAGGCGGCCCCATCTCCGCGGATGTTCAGCCTGTACTGGGTGATTGGCCTGGCCGCTGCCGCCGTGCTCACGTTCGTGTTGCGGAGTGGGGAAGGCGCCGCCAGCGTGGGCTTCCTCTTCTTCTGCACGATCGAGAACGTCCCCGCGCCGGACTTCCCGGATGCGCTGTTCACGGTGGCGCTGGAGCCGCTGCCGGTCTATTTCCTGCTGAGCATCGCGGCCGCGTATTACCTCATGTGGCGGAAGGCCCAGGCATCAGGGCGGGGACGGCTCTTCCCGGCGTGGCGCATGGGCATCTTCATGCTCGGCATCGGGCTGGTGCTGCTCACGGTGTTCGGGCCGCTTTCGGCGTACAGCCGGGTGTTCCTGTTCGTCCACATGATCCAGCACTTCATCCTGGTTTCGATTGCGCCGCCGTTGTTGCTGCTCGGCGCGCCGATGACCCTCTTCCTGGTCTCGGCCGGGCCAAAGCGGCGGGAGCACTGGATCTACCCGGTCATCCATTCGAAGCCGTTCCGGATGTTCACGAACCCCATCGTCGGGCTGGGGCTGTTCGCCGTGATCCCGATCGCGTGGTACATCACGCCGATCTTCGAGCAATCGCTGGGGAACGAGTGGCTGCACTTCTTCGGCTATGGGCTGTTCTTGTTCGCCGGTATCCACTACTGGTGGCCGGTGGTCGGCGTGAACCCGACTCAGTGGAACCTGCCGCACCCCGTGCGCCTGTTCTACCTGTTCGCGCTGGTGCCCATCCACGCGTTCCTTGGTTCGCTGTTCTACGAGCCCTCCCAGGTGATGTTCCAGCAGCTGCAAGAGACGCCGAGGTTGTGGGGCCCGGACCCGTTGCTGGATCAGCAGATAGCCGGGGCGATCATGTTCATCGTGGGCGAAATGCTGGGCCTGACCGCTACCATCGCCGCAGCCGTGGCCTGGGCGAACGCCGACGAGCGAGAGGCGAAGCGGACGGACGCGCGGCTCGCGCGGGAGAAGGCTCGGTTGGCGGGGCCGTAGGCCTGGTGCGCCGAGGGTATAGCGAGCGAGCAGGATGTGGTGGGGGTTGGTGCGTACCCTCCCTCTCGGTCGGGCCTCTTTGATGTCTGGTGGCTTGGGTCAGGCTCGGCCGGTGGCAGCGGGGCGGGCGTGAGCGCCGGTGGGGTTTCGGCGAAGGACGCGGAAGATGGTGCGGCGCGAGAGGCCGAAGGTCCGCGCGAGTTCGTCGATGCTCATGCCGCCATCGGTGGCCGCGGCCATGATGCTGGCATCGCGCCCGGAGCGCAGGATGGCCGAGGCGCCTCCTTCAACGTCGTAGCGGCACCGTGGCAACGGACACGTAAGGCAGGAGCTGTAGAGGTCGCAGCCGCCGTCCTTGTAGTCGGTGTATTCGGGGAGTGCGTCGCTGCGCAGGGGCAGCTCGAGGCGGGTTTCCATGGGTGAGTTCCTCTCCCTGCAAGTGGTGATCGGGAGAGTAGAACGTATGTTCTAGATCGATCAAGTGGGGAGTGTGCAGATCCCGACAAGTCGACGACAGGTGCCGTTCGACGCCAACCGGTGACGACGTGCCAGCCGGGGGTTCGGGGCATGCGGAGGTAACGGGCTTGCTGGCCACATGGAACGAAATGGACCCAATGGAAGGGCACGCGCGAACCAGGGCTCCGAAACGCCGCAGCCGCAACCGCGCCTGACGGAGCGGGACGCGCGCGACGCGTTCGCCTCGAAGGACCTGCGCGATGTGGCCTGGCTTGTGCTGGAGCGCCTGTACATCAACGAGCTGGATGCATCGCGAGCGAGCGCCGCGGCAACGGTTATCCGGGCACTGACGGCCCTCGGCGATGCGCCGGCCGATGAGGAGCAGCAGCTCCGCATCGTCACGCTGCACGGGCTTCTGATGAACGGGTTCCAGCCGCGAGACAAGGATGAGTGGGCGCTCGCCGAAGAGGTCTTCGGCCCCGAGCGGATGGACGAATTCCGTCGCTGGAAGGAGTTGCCGCCGCGCGAGATCGGCTAGTCGAAGGAGATGCCAGTCACCGTGGTCAGCCACTGCTCCCGGGGGACGAAGCTGGATGCGAGGTCCAGGTGGCCCGTTTCGGAGACGGTGAGGACGGTGGTTTCGGCGAGCTCATCGAGCGTGAAGCGGATGACGCCGAGGCGCAGGTTATCGCTGCGCGTCCCTTCGATGGTGACGACGGCGCCTTCGCGGGCCTCCATGTGGGCAGCGAGAGTCCCGATGGAAACACCGGTGTAGTCATCGCCATCGTGTGAGATGGTGGATTCGCCGAGGGCTACGAGCTCGGAGCGGACCGGTGCGAACACTTCGCCCGCGCTCACCACCTGGACGACGACGAAGTCGTCCGGCACGGGCGTGGGCGATGGGAGCGGCGCGTCGGTGGGAGTGGGCTGAGGGGTGGTGGTTTCGGCGCCGGGCGTGGTATCGGCATCGCCGTTCTCAGGCGACTCGTCGGAATCGCCACCACCGCAGGCGGCAAACGCCAGGGCGAGGGCGAGCGGGGCAACTAGCAAGAATCGTCGCATCATGCGGCAGGTGTACTCCAGGCGGGGGCAAATCGAGGGTATGCAGCGGCGAAGCAGGGGGCAACGCGGCGGTTAACCAGCGGTTAGGGGGATTCGGTGGCCGGCCCGGAGGGGGCGGTGGGCGATTCGCCCGGCTCCTCGGTCGCCGTCTCCGAAGGCTCGGGAGTCTCGGTGGCGGGCGGTTCGGGAGTTTCCGAAGGTTCCTCAGTTGGCGAGGGCGTTTCCGAGGGCTCAGCAGTCGGTTCGGCCGTTTCGGTGGGCTCGGCGGTAGCGGTTGGAGTCGGCTCGGGACCGAGCGCGGTGGTTACCGCATCATCGACAGCGGCGGCGACAGCGGCCGCTTCCTCATCGAGTTCGGGCCGGTTTTCGCGCACCTGCGAGAGCACCGTCTTGCTGCTTTCGGAGAAGGCTTTGACGCGGGCCTTCTGGACCGGGTCGAGCGGCTTATCCTGGGCGAGTTCGCGGATCTCCTCGGCTTCGGCCTGCAGGTTCTTCAGGACTTCGACCGAGACGTTGCCGCGGCTGGAGAGCATCTGGAGTTCGTGGACTCGCTCTTCGGCCTGACGGATCTGGACATCGACGCGGCCATCGCCGCGGGAGAGGGTGTATTCGAACCGTTCGTTGGCGCGCTTGAAGGCGTAGTTCCAATCGCCGGGGACCGCATCGCTGGCGGTCACGAACCCGAGCGCGAGGACACCCACTGCCGCCGCGGAGGCGAGGACGCTCATGCTGGCGACGGCGGTGCGGGCAGGAGAGTACGCCGGGGCGGTAACGATAACGGGCGCGGCCGGGGCCGGCGTGCGAGCGCCATCGAGGAAGCGCGACTTGAGGGACGCTTCGAAGTAGTAGCTTGCCGGCTCGCTCTGGGTAGCATCGATGATGGCCGTGGTGGTGAGGAGCATGTCCTCGAGCCACTCGGCGTCATCCGGGAACAGGCCGAGGACGAAGTCAACATCGAGGCCGTCATCAATGAAGGCCTGTGCTTCGGCAAGGACCGTTGCCTGGTAACCGGGATTGCGGTCGAACAACCTGCCAATCATTCGATACGCACCATCGTTTGAAGTTTCGCGATTGCTTTGTGTTGGAGGACTTTCACGTTGTTCTCGGTCTTGCCCAGGGCTTTTGCCGTTTCCGCAACTGAGAGGCCGGCTCCGAAGCGGAGCGAGATGACCTGGCGTTGGGCTTCGGGCAACCTCTCCGTGGCTTCGCGGACGGTGGCGATCGTGAGTTGCGTCGCGATCTCGTCCACGTGGTCGGGAGAGGGGTCCTGGATCGTTTCGGAAAGCTGAGCCGAGGCGGAGCGGACTTTCATGCGGCGCACGTGGGAGACAACCTCGTTGCGTGCGATGCGGAAAACCCAGGCTCCGAACGGCAGTCCTCGCCAGGAAAACGACCGGAGGTTTTCGATAATCCGGAGGAAGATCTCGGTAGTGACATCTTCCGCGTCCTCGGTCGAAGAGAGGCGAGTGGAGACATAGCGGAACACACGCGGGAAGTAGTGGTCGTAGAGTTGGCTGAGGGCGACTTGATCGCCCTGCTGAGCCGCTTCGACGACACGTTGTTCGTCGAAATCGGGCGCCAGCTCGCCTACTTTGCTGTGTGCCATCCAGCCCCCAGGGCCGCGCCGAAACGTACTAAGGCCGACGGTCCTCCTTTCGAGGATAGGCACGGTTGTGCCTTTGTACTAGAGATAACGCCCTGTGCCGTTGGAAGGTTAATCGCGCAACGTCATCGATAGGTTCGATTTCACCCAGAGATTGGGGTAAAGGATGAGGTTCGGTAAAGGCCGTACATCGCGTGCTGAGAGCGTCCTCTTTCGGGCAGGGCTGTGGGGTGGGACACTCGGGAAGTGAATGGAATCATGGACCTCTGGCAGCTGGCGCTGCCGCTTCTGCTGGCTGTTGGCGGCGTGGCGGCATGGCAGGTGAGCCGGCGTGATCGGTCTCGCGACGACACCTCGCCGAAGTGGCGAGACGATTCGCTGGATGATTGGCGCAAGGAGCGTGACGCGGCGGCCGAAGAGCGCCGGATTACGCGGGCCGAATCGCCAGAAGAAGTGACCGGCCGGGCCGAGGAGCAGGCACAGGAGAAGCGGCACCAGCGAATCGGGGGTTAGAGCGGAATCTGACGAACTGACGCTGCCGCGCCGACCAGGAACAAATACGGCCGCGTACTCTTGGAATCGATTCGCTCCATTTCGTCCAGGGTGGCTGTGAGCAGCTTGAGATAGTCCCAGCGAGTTAGGGGCCGCTTCTGGGCGAGAATGAAGCAACCGACACCATGCTTGCGGATCAGCTCTCGTTGCCCGGGCCGACTTCTGACCTTCTTGTCGCGTGTGACTACGATCCAACGCTCACGTCCGGCTACGGGTAACCATGCCTCGTCCGTAGCGTCATGCGGAAATGCGTCTTCGAGCCACATCACGTCGCCGGGGCGAACGAGCTTGAGCGCCTCTGCCACGCTCTTCGGGATCGAGCGGTCGATGAAAATCATGCCGCCTGGCGGAGCTCGAATCGAAGCGCCGATTCAACATCTGCCGAAGGGAGGTTGAAGTCCGACGCGATTTGGTCGATGGAGTCACCCGCTTCCATTCGTTCACGGATAACCTCCGTGCGTACTCCCGATCGGCGGATAACCGGAAGGCCAAAGCCGTAGTCTGGATCGATAACAACAGGGAACTCCCGACCGAGCGGCCACCAGCGCGTCGCCTGTATTCCCTCGTAGTCCAGCGTTTCGAGGAACGGCCCGAGAATTTGGTCCCACGCCATGGCGCCTCGATGGTGGAGCACATCGTGGAGACGCCCATTCTGCGCCACAAAGATGTCGCGTCCACCAACTTTGAACTGATGATTCGAAAGCGGCCAGGGGTCGTTGAACATCGCCTGGCAATTGGTCACAACACGGCGGATCTCGCCGAGGGTGAAGCCTCGTGCCTTGAGCGCCGATATCCCCACGACTTCAAGGAGATCAAGGAACGAGACCGATTCGGCGGGCTGCCGAGCCCTGGTGATCGCTGGACTTAGCCGGAGAACCCCGTCCGGCTTCCGGTACACATAGCCAGAAAGCCAACGGCGAGATGTCCCACGCGTGACACCAGCGAGCCGATCGGCCTCGCTGAACGAGTAAAGCGGAGCAATGCGCTGCGCCGGAACGTGGTCGACTGCGGGAGCTGCCATAGGCGGAATGATAGCAAAGTGGGCTAATCGGCCGCCGGGAGCAGCATCCAGAAGCTGCTGCCCGCGCCCTCGGTGCTCTCGGCGTCGAGCCAGCCGGAATGCGCCCGGACGATGCTCAGCGCAGTCGATAGGCCGAGGCCCGTGCCCTTACCAACGCCCTTCGTGGTGAAGAACGGATCGAAGATGCGCTGAAGCAGTTCGCGGGACATTCCGAGGCCCGTATCGGAGACGCGTACTTCTTGATACGGCCCGGGCAGGAGCCCGCGCTGGGCCCAGAGCGGTTCCGGGCCGATTTCACGGCGGCGGCGAGAGACGGTGAGCGTGCCGCCATCCGGCATGGCGTCGCCGGCGTTCAGGAGCAGATTGAGGAGCACCTGCTGCAGCCCGCTGTATTCGCCGAGCACGTGGTCATCGCCCTCGGCGAGGTCGAACACGATATCGATATCGGGTGAGAGCGTGCGGCGCACGAGGGTGGCCGTCTCCGCGAAGAGGGCGTCGAGCGAGAGCTTCTCTCGGCGGGCGAGGCCCGGCCGGCTGAACCCGAGGAGCTTCCGAACGAGGTCGGCGCCGCGTTCGCCGGCGATGCGCGCGTCATCCACATAGGCCAGGACCGGCGAATCCGGCGGGACATCCTGGCGGACCAGGTAGAGGTTCCCGAGGATCGTCGCGAGCAGGTTGTTAAAGTCGTGGGCGATACCACCGGCGAGGACGCCCATGCTCTCCAGTTTCTGGGCCTGGAGGAGCGCTGATTCGGCACGGCGCCGGTCGGAGACGTCACGCGCCGAGCCGATGATTCGGTAGCAGCGGCCGTCCTCATCGAACAGCGGGGTCAGGTGCGTGACCACTTCCGCGCGGTAGCCGGGCCGTTCGATGATGGTTTCGTACTCGATGGGCTCGCCGACGGCTTCCGCCTGGCGGTAGCGCGCGAGCGCGGTTTCCGCGGCGGGGCCGGGCAGCACCTCATCCAAACGCTTGCCGAGCATCTGATCGGCGGAGATGCGAAGCAGCGCCTCGGTTCGGGAGTTCGCCATCGTCAGGACGTAGGTGTCATCCGGCTGGCGGTCCATCACCCAGAGCGCGTCGCTGGTGCCTTCGACCACGGCGCGGTAGTTCGCCTGCGATTCGAGGAGGATGCGCTCGTTTTCGCGCCGACGGGTCAGGTCACGCGACCAGCCGACAACGCGGTTGCACTGGCCAGCCGAATCGACCACGGGGGTGTACGTGCTGGCGGTGTTGAGACGTTTGCCCGCCCAGACCGAGTCGGTCTCGAATTCGATGACCTCTTTCGTATCAGCGCAGCGGTTGTAGAGGTCGATCCGCGCTTCGGCGTACTCGCGGTTCACGATGCCCCGGCGGTGCAGGTCCCAGAGGGAGAGG